>CAVJEZ010000011.1:5563-20162 GCA_963648625.1 Odoribacter splanchnicus | reverse complement strand
TCAAGGTGTCTGAAAACGTGCTGACTGTTTCCGGCGAGAAAAAGGCGGAGACTGTGGAAGACACCCAGACACATGTCCAGGAGCGCACCTTCGGCACATTCTCCCGTGCCCTGACGCTGCCTGAAGATGCAGACATGGAAAAAATCTGCGCCTTCTCCAAGGATGGCATTCTCTGCGTGGAGATTCCCCGCAAAAAGCCCGAAGAAGCCAAAATCCGTACCATTGAAGTACAGAAGGGCTAACTTAAGGAATATTGGAGAGGCTGTCCTGCAAGGGACAATGCCATACATACAAATCCGATCGGCAGGGAAAGGGGCCAGGCCTAGCAGGAAGGCGTCCTTCCCTGCCACAGAAAAAAAAAGAGCCCGTCAGATTTTCTCAGAATTCCTCTGAGGCTGTCGGGGCACACTCACACAACAAAGCAAATAAATCCGAATCTCTTTTGTAGAAAAAAGAAAAAGAAAAAAAGTACGTTGTTCTACTGTACAAAAGAAATTCAGGACTTACATATTAATACAGAAAAGGGAAAATCTGGAGAGAACAACAGATATCCAAGATACATATATCAAGGAAATACACCCCAGGTCATACCTTCAAGACTCTTTCACCATCTGGTGAATACATTTGGAGGAACACATTATGTCCATTCTTATGAGAACTGATCCTACATCCGGCGACATGGCCGTTTCCAGACTGCATAATGACATCGATCGTCTTTTTGGCGGCTTCCTGCGCACACCTCTTCTTTCAGAGTTCTTCAATACGCCTTCCGGCAGCCTTCTGCCCCAGGTCGATATGAAGAGCGACGACAAAGCCTATCATATCTCCGTCGAGCTGCCTGGCGTTGATCCCGACGGCGTAAAAATCGAAATCCAGGGCAACACCCTGATTATGTCCGGCGAGAAAAAGGAAGAAAAGTGCGAGAAGGACAGCAAGGTTGTTTCCGAACGCCGCTACGGCTCCTTCATGCGCAGCTTCACCCTGCCCGATGATGCAGATATTGAAAAATGCACAGCAGTGGCCAAAAACGGCGTTCTGACCCTGGAACTTCCCAGGAAGGAAACTCCTGCTGACAAGACAAGGACCATCGCCGTCCGTACAGAATAATTTTTCCCTCCCCCAATGAGGACTCCGGGCCCTAAGGGCCCGGGTCCTCCTGAAGAGAGGCTTGAATTGAAAAAGGACAGAACGTTGAACGTTCTGTCCTTTTTTGTGCCTTATGAGTCCGGCTCATTTCAGAGAAATGAGCCGGTACCGGTATCAGAATTCATACATCACATTGCAGGAACCGGAGATGCCCTGCTTCTGTCCCACATAGCCCTGCACCCTGGTCCAGGTGTACCTGCCATAGACGCAAAAGTACGCGATCCCGAGTGCGAGAAAATGCCCTGGTCCAGGTGTACCTGCCATAGACATCAAGCTGATGGGCTTCCGTGATATCCCAGACATAGCCCGTTCCTGTCTGAAAAATTCCATCTTGGCCAGGATACCGCCGCCCATGTTCCAGGACCTGCCGTCACCGTCTATGTCGGAACGGTTGTCGTAGGAGTTGTTGGTTGTATAGGCTTCCTTGCGGTACTCAAAGGGTACACAGCTACAGTTCATCACTGTCAGGATAGTCCGCAACAGCAAATCCTGAGTATTTCATCGCTTTCTTTTCCGTTCATCTGCCATCATAACTTTGCAGGCAAGCAGTCGTCTGCCTGCATAATGTCCCTGTTTTTCTCATTCCGTCCAGGCATTTACGGCTTTTTGCAAAAGGCTTGAAAAGAGACCGCACATAGGCAATGATACTTTTTTACAGTTGTCCTGCGGAGCGAACATGTCTGACTTTATCCACCTTCACTGCCACACCGAATACAGCCTGCTAGACGGGGCCATACGCCTTGGCGATCTCTGTGCCAAAGCCAAGGACTTCGGCATGAATGCCTGCGCCATAACCGATCATGGCAACATGTTCGGAGCCGCCCAGTTTCAGAAGACGTGTGCGGAATACGGCATCAAGCCCATCTTCGGCTGTGAAGTCTACATGTGCCAGAACCGCTTTGACACCACCAGCGAAATGGCCAGGCGCCGCTATCATCTTATACTGCTGGCCCGCAATGCCGACGGCTACCACAACCTTGTCAAAATCGTGTCGGCAGGATGGCAGGAAGGCTTTTTCTACAAGCCCCGCGTAGACTGGGAAGTGCTCAAAAACCACGCCAAGGGCATCACCTGCCTCTCGGCCTGCCTGCAGGGCGCAGTGCCCCAGGCTATATTGTCCGGTCATATGGATACTGCCAGGGAGATGGTCAGCTGCTACAGCAAGCTTTTTGACGGGCACTATTATCTTGAGTTGCAACACAACGGCCTGGAAGAGCAGCGCATTGTCAATGACAAGCTTCTGGAACTTGCCGAGACAGAAGGCATTCCGGTTGTCGCCACAAACGACTGCCACTATCTCAATGCAGACGACGTAGAAGCACACGATGTTCTCTTGTGCATCGGCACAGGCTCAAAGCTCTCTGACACAAAGCGCTTCAAGTTCAGGACAGACGAACTGTACTACAAGTCGCCCGAACAGATGAGCAAGGAATTCTCCTTTGCGCCCGAGGCCCTGGAAAACACCATGCGCATAGCCGAGGAATGCAATTTTTCCATGACCTTCGGCAAGCACTTCTTCCCCCAGTACGCCCTGCCCGCAGGGGCAAGCATCGAGTCGGAATTCTGCCGCCTGGCAGAGGAAGGGCTGGAACGGCGCTTCCGCGAGCACCCTGCCCCGGAAACGCTGGACAAGGACGTCTACCGCAAGCGCTTAAAGTATGAAATAGACGTCATCCTGAGCATGGGCTTTCCCGACTACTTCCTCATCGTGCAGGAATTTATCAACTGGGCCAAGAACAACGGCGTGCCCACAGGCCCGGGCCGCGGATCGGCAGCAGGCTCGCTTGTGGCCTGGTCCATGCGCATCACCAACCTGGATCCTTTGCCCTACAACCTCCTGTTTGAGCGCTTCCTCAACAACGAGCGCGTCTCGCTCCCCGATATCGACGTTGACTTCTGCGAACGGCGCCGCTTCCAGGTTATCCGCCACATGGCGGACATTTACGGCGAGGGGTCCGTCTCGCAGATTGCGGCCTACAGCAAGCTCAAGGCCAGGGCCGTCCTGCAGGACGTGGGGCGCGTCCTGGACATACCGTTTCAGGAACGCAATGCCATCGTCAAGTTTGTGCCTGCGGCCGATCCCAAGATCCACATCAAGGACGTCCTTGCCAACGAGCCGGATCTGAAAACCCTCTATGATACGGACGAAAGGATTCACCGCCTCATTGACATTTCCCAGCGCCTGGAAGGGCTTACCAGACAGGTCAGCATGCACGCCGCAGGCCTTGTGGTGTCTGACATGCCCATGACCGAGTACCTGCCCCTCTTCAAGGGCAAGCACGACGAGCAGGTAACCCAGTTTGACGGCCCCATGGTCGAGCAGACAGGCCTGGTCAAGTTCGACTTCCTTGGCCTCAAGACCATGACCCTTATCCAGGATGCGCTGGACAATATCAGGAACAACGGCCGCAAGGTTCCCAACCTGGACACGCTCCCCTTCACGGACGAGGCGACCTACGAGCTGTACTCCAACGGCGACACGGACGGCATCTTCCAGGTGGAATCGTCCGGCATGCGCCAGTACCTGCGCATGCTCCGCCCGTCCTGCTTTGAAGACATCATCGCCATGCTTGCCCTCTACCGTCCCGGCCCCCTGGGGTCCGGCATGGTGGATGAATTCATCAAGCGCAAGCACGGCGAGGTAAAGGTCGTCTATCCGCATCCCTCCCTGGAAAGCTGCCTGAAAGACACCTACGGCGTCATTGTCTATCAGGAACAGGTCATGCAGATCGCCCAGATCATCGCCAACTATACGCTGGGCGGCGCTGACCTTCTGCGCCGCGCCATGGGCAAGAAAAAGGCCGAGGCCATGGCCCAGCAGCGCGCCATCTTTGTGTCCGGTGCAGCCAAGAACGGCATCGGCAAGGAAAAGGCCGACGAAATATTCGACTTGATGGAAAAATTTGCTGCCTACGGCTTCAACAAGTCCCATTCGGCAGCCTATGCCGTTATTTCCTACTATACTGCCTATCTCAAGGTGCACTATACCGGCGAGTTCATGGCAGCCCTGCTGACCAGCGAAATCAACAACCGCGACAAGCTGCTCAAATACATTTCCTGCTGCCGCGACAGGAACATCGAGGTCAGGCCGCCGTCCGTCAATTTCCCTGCCAGGGAATTTTCCGTGCACGACAACCAGATCATCTACGGCCTGGGCGGCATCAAGGGCGTCGGTGACGAAGCCATCCTGGAAATAGCCAAAGCCAGGCAGGACGGGCCCTTTGTGTCCTTCCTGGACCTGTGCGAAAGGGTCAATCTGCGCAAGGTCACCAAGCGCGTCCTTGAGGCGCTGATCAAGAGCGGCGCCCTGGACTGCACGGGAGCCACAAGGCAGGCCATGCTTGCCTGCTTTGACACCGTAATCGAAAAGGCCCAGAAAAAGCAGAAAAGCAAACAGCAGGACAGCGGCATGAGCCTCTTTTCCCTTATTCCTGCAGAAACCATCAAGGCAGAAAAAATGCCCGGCGTAGGCATCCCAGGCGAGAGTGCCTCCCTGCCGGAATTTCCGGAGGAAGAAATACTGCGCTTTGAAAAGGAAAACCTGGGCTTTTACCTGACCTCGCACCCCCTGCAGAACTACGTCCGCGAGGCAAGGCGCATAGGCTGCCTGACACTGGAAGCTGTTCTGGAAAAACTTCCTGACACCGAGGTTGCCACGGCAGTCCTGGTGACAGGCGTCAGGGAAGTTGTCACCAAGTCCAAGGGCGAGCGCATGGCCTTTGTCCAGGTGGAAGACCTGACAGGGCATGGCGAGGTTACTGTCTTCCCCCGTGCATACACGCCCGAGGTACAGGCCCTGCTGCATGCCGATGCGCCGTTATGGCTGAAGGCAAGGACTGACAAAAACCAGGAGCAGGAGACGGATGAAGAGGAAGGACAGGCCAGGGAATGCAAGCTGGTAGCGGAAGAGTTCCGCCCGCTGGCCGAGGTCTGCCAGGAAAACAGGAATCCCCTGCACTTCTGGCTCCCCAAAAACAGGCTTGGCCGTGACGACATGCTCTCACTGCGCCAGATTCTGGAACAGTTCCCTGGCCCTGTGCAGGTTATAGCAGATATCGAGCTGGATCCCGGCTGGCTCTACCTGGTTGCCATGGGGCCGGATTTCAATGTGGCGCCGTCTCCGGAGCTGCATGCCAGGCTGACAGCCTGGCTCCAGTCCGAAGCCCAGGCCTGATTCATATGCTTATGCATGCCCCTTTTGCACGTCTCTTCACAAAGCATTTCTCCTGGCGTACAAAAAGCCTGCAAACAGCCACACTATTCCCTGTTTTTTACCGGCCGCATCCTTGGGCCGGCCGCATTTTTCCAGTGGACAGATTCCGGGTTCCGGCATGAAAAACAAAAGCAAGCACGCGGATTTCCTGCAAGGCGCAGGATCCTTGCAAAAGAACAAGGCAGGAAAAGCCTTTGCGGCAGGACTGCACGTTCTTGCCTGGCTTTTTGCGGCCCTGGTATTGTGCGTGCCGCAGAAAAGCATGTGCCAGCGCGTCACGCTGCTCATCCCGAGCAAGCCGGGCATAGAGCAGCAGCTTCCGCCTGTTGTTGACAGCAGGGACAGCCAGGGAAAGGAAAGCCCGGCCGCCGCCCATAAGGAAGACAAGGCAAAGGAAGATGCAGCCGGTGCAAAAAAGACAGACAAGGCAGACAAGGGCAAAAAGAATGCCAAGTCACACCAGGCACAGATTACGGTAAGCCCTGCCCATCTGGCAGACCAGGTCAATGCCAGCATTCTCGCCACAGTGGCACCCCAGGCCATCAAGGAAGAAGTAGAGCTGCTCATGTCCTCCATGGATCCCTACCGCTATCAGGGATACAGCATGGATGCGCCAAGGCTTTTCAGCATCTACCGCTTTGACAAAAGCATGGACAATCCTGAGGAGCCGGCCAGCAGGGAAGACAGGCTGGGGGATCTGGAAGAGATACGCTACCTCGATCAGAAAGCCATGGGCGCAAACGTCGGCATCATGCGCCCCGGGCTCTACCAGTTTACCATTGAGACCCAGCCCTGGTGGGAGCAGGCAGAGTCAGGCTATGCCCAGCACCTGGTCAAGGTGATGATTCCTGTCTGCGGCCAGGACTGGGGCTGGCATCTGCCACTTAAGCTGCACTTTGAAATAATCCCTGACGTGCGTCCCTTCGGGCTGGCAGCGCCGGCCCTCTTTGCAGGGCATGTCCTCTCCGACGGCAAACCCTATGCAGGAGCCAATGTCACTGTCTGCCGCATCAATACGGACAAGCAGCAGGCCGCAAACAGATGGGGCGAGTCAATGGTCGTGCGCACCGATGCCAGCGGCGCCTTTTCCGTCGTCCTAAACAGGCCCGGCTGGTGGTGCTGCATGGCAACACGGGAAGGAGCGCCGCTCAAGGGTCCTGACGGACAGTCGTCGCCGCTTGCCCAGAGCACCATATTCTGGGTTTATGTGGACAGCATGCGCTAGCCTGCCGCCTGTTCCTGCGCTTGTTTCTGTTTTTACTGCTGTGCCTTTGCAAGGCGCACTGCGCAGGACAGAGCCCCTCTCAGGCCGCTTGATCCGTCCCTGAAGAGAAAGACCGGCATCTTTTCAAGCAGCTCCCTGTGCCGTCCCCGGACAAATTCATTTCTGAAGGAAGCAGAGGAAGCAAGTTCCCTGTTTTCCACTGTTATGCCGCCTGCTATCCACAGACCGCCCCAGCTGGCGGTGCACAAGGCAAAGTTGCGGGCAAAGCGGCCTAAGAACCGGGCATAGAGGCGCCCGGCATCATTGCTGTCGGGATTATGCTGCAGATACATTTTGCCGCACTCCCTGCCTGAGAGCCTCTGTCCGGTCTTGTGCAGGACCAGATTTTTCAGGCCGCGCCCTGAGAGGACGTCTTCATAGGAAGGCTGGTCAAGCCCCTGCTCTTTCAGAAAGCCTTTGAAGGCAAGCTCCTCTTCTCCTTCAAAGGGACAGGACATATGCCCGCCCTCGCTTAAGATGATGCCGCCGGTCCGGCCTCCGTTCTCCACTATGGCTGCACAGCCCAGGCCTGTCCCGGCCCCGATGACAGCCCTGCTGCCGGGTACAGGACCACTGCCCCATACGGCCTCGGCCGTTTCCTCTGTGCTTTCCATGCAGGCATAGCAGACTGCCTCATAGTCATTGACAAGGGCAGCCGGCATGCCAAACAGGGCCTGCAGCTCGCTTTTCGACAGCACAAGGTGCGCATTGGTCATTTCTGCCACATCATGGATGACAGGTGCCGCGCAGGCCACTGCACAGGAGCGGCATGCCGGAAGGAGATCCCCCAGGCATTTTTTTGCAGCTTCAAGCAGATCCCCCGCAGTCTTAAGATCTGCCGTCGGGACAACAGCCGAAGCCTCTAATCTGGCTTCCGGTACGGCATCCCCATCAGTGCACACGGAGTACACGGCCATCCGGCAGTTGGTGCCGCCTATATCAAATGCCAGACAGAACATGGTTTACCGCCTCAAAGCTATCGGACAATACGGATTAAATTCGGACTAAATACGGACTAAAAGGGAGACGCCTATGCTCACGGAAGAAGATCTGGACGCCTTTGCGAACTACATGGAATCAGGAGAGATGGAGCGGGACTTTAGCGACGGGTGCGAGCACGACCGCTACTACCTGCTCAATCTTCTGGAAAAATTCATGGATGTCGCAGACATTGCCGACAAGACGGCCACAAAGCTCATCTTCAAGGGGAGCCTGGGCGCCCTGGTCAGGCACGAGGACCAGGCATAAGGGCCAGAGCCAGATTCTGCTGTCTAAAAGCGGAACGTTCTGTCAGAACGCTCCATGACGTCCCCGAGCCAGGGATCGCTCATATAGCGCCAGCGGACAGAGGCCATGTCTGCACCTGCAAGAGCGGATGTTCCCTGCGGCCCGGCAATGGAAAAGGCCTTCCTGGCGCGTTCCTCAAACTGAGCCAGCCAGTCGGTCATGCCATAGGGGATGCCGGAAGCAAGGCTTGTCAGCTCTTTGGGTGCAGGCTCCCTGTATTCAAGGCTTATCTTGTCGTACCTGTAATTGGCCGGGGCAGCAAAATGCCTGGCTACCCAGTAGCTTTGCTGCCCTTCCGCCGCTTCCTCGCCGGCCAGGCCGGCAAAGGGATCATTTGCACAGGGCACAAGATAGGTAAAGGCAGTCATCTGAAGCGATCCTATCTGTTCAGCCGCCTCATGCACGGAAGCAGGCCTCGGGTACACTGTGGACCATATCCAGCGCTTATGCGTGGGAAGCTTGGCATGCGTCACGATGGCCATGGGATCCTGCGGGGATTTGGCATAGACGGCACAGTATACGGGAAGAGAAAGTCCTGTCATGCTGGGCCGATACAGGGTTCCCATGCCCTGGGCGCGCACTTTGAGCGGCAGGTTCACTGCCTGGATGCTCAGGGCCGGGCGTACAGAGGACACATAGGCATCCCCTGAAAAGCCCTGCAGGGCGCATCCTCCATGGCTGCATCCCGAAAATAAAGCCAGGCTCAGCGCCATGGCACAGCCAAGCATGCACTGGTATTTTCCTTTCCGCATAATAACCTCCTTATGGCAGGCAACAACGCCTGCAAGACGCATAGCCGTTCCGGCGGGACAAACTCACACAAGCCCTTTGCGCTTCAGCTTTTCAATCAGCGTGGTCCTTTTGATGCCAAGGCGGAGTGCCGCCTTCTGCTGGCTGCCGTTCTCCAGCCCAAGCGCCTCCTGTATAATGGAAGTCTCAATATCTTCCAGAAAGGCCTTGAGCCCCAGACCCTTTTGTTCCAGATCGGCAAGGCAGGGCATGACAAAGCCATGACATTTTTCACCCCTGTCCGCAGGCAGGGATGAGGCTTCTGCTTCCTGCAAGGGGAGAGCCCCTGTTCCGTCCGCTTCTGAAACGGCTTTCAGGACCTTGCCCGGCAGGTCCGAAAGCTCAATGACGTCTCCTTCTGCCAGGACCGCCATGCGCTCCATATAGTTCTGCAGCTCGCGCACATTGCCAGGCCAGCGGTAGCGCATAAAGATGTCGCAGACTGCATCGGAAAGGACAAGGTCCGGACGGTTGTCCCTCATGCAGAACTTGTGCATGAAAAATCGTGCCAGTTCCAGGATGTCGCTGCCCCGCTCGCGCAATGGGGGCAGATGTACGGGTATGACCTGGAGCCTGTAGAACAAATCTTCCCTGAAAAGCCCCTGGGAGACCATCTGTTCCAGATCCCTGTTGGTGGCAGCCACGACGCGCACATCCACGGAAACAGGCTTTCTGCTTCCCACCGGCTCTATTTCCTGTTCCTGCAGGGCACGCAGGATCTTGGCCTGCAACGGCAGCTCAAGCTCGCCTATTTCGTCAAGAAAAATGGTGCCGTGGTTGGCAGCCTGGAAGCGGCCCTGGTGTGCTGATACTGCGCCGGTAAAGGCGCCCTTTTCATGGCCGAACAGCTCGGATTCCAGAAGGTCCCTTGGTATGGCCCCGCAGTTGACAGGCACCAGCGGGCCCTTTTTTCTTTTGCTCTGCTCGTGCAGGAAGCGGACAGCCAGTTCCTTGCCTGTTCCTGATTCGCCGGTCACAAGGACAGTGCTTTCCGTAGGCGCCACACGCATGAGCGTGCGGTAGACCTCTTTCAGGCCGCTATTCTGGCCTATGATGGAATCAGCCGCCTCTTGCACTGTTATACTCTCCCTCTGCCCCGCTATCGTGCCTGCTGTCGTGCCTGCTACTGCGCCGCAGACGCAGGGCTGTTGAAAAGACAGCCCTTTTGCCTGTACTCTGCCAATGCCCAGCTAATGCCTGGCAAAGAATCTGTAACGATTCAGCAAAAATTCACAAAACACCATTTTTTTACGCCTTGCAAGCCATTGCAGGCCATTCCCTGCCGATTTTCTTCTACGGACCAGCCATAATGCCTTTATTTCACCTGCCCGAGCTTGCGCCGCTTCCCCTGGATTCAAAAAAAACAGACATCGAGAAGGCCTTCAAACTGCCGCGGTTTCTGCTGGAAGCAAAGCCAGGCACAGGAAAAAGCACCCGCGTCCCGCTCTGGGCGCTGGAACACTTTTCAGGCCGCATCCTGCTTCTGGAACCGCGCAGGGCGGCCGCACGCATGCTGGCAGAACACCTGGCCTCTCTTTTGCGCACATCCGTCGGCGGGCTTGTGGGCCTTGTGATGCGCAAAATGACCAGGGTAAGCAAAGACACAAGGCTTTTTGTCCTGACAGAAGGCGTGCTCACGCGGATGCTCTGCGATGATCCGTCCCTGGAACACGTCTCCTGCATCCTTTTTGACGAATTTCACGAGCGGCACCTGACATCGGATACAGGGCTTGCGCTGGCACTGCGGACCCAGGAGCTTTTTAGATCGGATCTTGTGATCGGCATACTGTCCGCAACCATGGACACAGAGTCATTGTCAGCCTTTCTCAAAGCGCCTGTCATCAGGGCTGACAGGCCAGGCTTTCCTGTCAGGACTGTCTGGTGCCCGCCCAAGGCTGGGACGCTTGCGGACTATATACGCATCCTGCCAGAGCATATGGCTAAGATTATAGCCAGATGCATGCAGCAGGAACAGGGCAGCCTACTGGCCTTTCTGCCAGGAGAAAGGGAAATCCTGCGCACGCAGGAAATTCTTTCCCCGCTTCTGCCTGCTGACTGCGACATCTTTCCGCTCTACGGCCGCCTGCCTGCCAGAGAACAGGCACTGGCACTTTCCCCGTGCAAAAACGGGAGGCGCAAGGCAGTCCTTGCCACGGACATAGCAGAGAGCTCCCTCACCATAGAAGGGATACGCATAGTCTGCGACAGCGGCCTCCACAAAAGGGTCCACTATGATCCGAAAAGGCTGTCATCAAGGCTGGTCACCAGAAGGATACCCGTATCCTCTGCGGACCAGAGACGCGGCCGTGCCGGCAGGACTGAGCCAGGCCTCTGTGTCAGGCTGTGGTCTGAGGCTTCCGAGGCAGGCATGCTGCCCCATGCCCTGCCGGAAATCCTTGAAGCTGACTTAAGCCCTCTTGTCCTCGACCTGGCCATATGGGGAGAAAAAGCGGAAGAGCTGCCCTTTGTTACGCAGCCTGCTTCCGGCACAGTACAGGCAGCCGCAGCCCTTCTTGAAAGCCTTGGCGCCCTGGACAGGGACGGCAGGATAACAAAGCACGGAGAGGCCATGGCAGGACTTGGCCTCTCGCCAAGAACGGCCTCCATCCTGCTGGGTGCGGAGGGAAAGGACCTCCCGCTGGCAGCGCTTGTCTGCGCCTTTCTTGAGGAACAGCAAAAATGGCAGCCGGGGCAGAACCTGGCAGATGTTCTGGCGGGCTTTGCAGCCAGGGCATCAAAAAAAGAAAAGGAGGCCCTGCTTGAGCAGGCAGCGTATCTCCTTATGCGCCTGGCCCGCCGCAAAAAAGGCTGTCCTGTGCCTGGCAGAAACGATCTTTCCTTCAGCTGCATCAGCAATGCCGGAAGCCATGATCTGGGCCGGCTTCTTCTCAAAGGCTACGCCGACAAGCTTGTGATGCTGAACGGTACAGCAAAGGACGGCGATCTGTATTGCGGCCTTATGCGCTCAGGCACTGGCATCCTTGTGCCGCAGGGACAGGACCGCTTTGTGCTTGCCATTGAGAGCTCCCTTGCCGATACGGGCAGGGCCCGGGCAGGAAGCAATGCCTCAGCCTCGGCCAGGGCTTCCCTCTTCTGCCCCGTTGCCGAAGACGATGTTATGGACCTTTTGGCAGATCATATTTCGGAGCATCGCTCTGTCAGAATATCTGATCAGGGCCAGGCCTCCGTACTTTTGCAGCGCAGCCTGGACAGCCTTGTCCTCTCGGAGAAAAATGTCCCCGCTGAAAAGGGCGACAGCGAAAGCATACAGCAAGAGCTCTGCGCCTTTGTCCTGAAAAAAGGACTGGACTGCCTTCCATTCACTGAGGCTCTGGCAGGATGGCTTGCCAGAGTCACCTTTATTGCCAGGCAGTGCGGATCACCCTGGCCTCTCCTTGACAGGGCTTCCCTTATGGCCGGCTGGGAAAACTGGCTGCCCGAGCTTCTGGACGGCTGCTGTGATGCCTCATCCGTATCGCCTGATGCCCTGTCCGCAGCATTGCACAATCTTGTTCCCTGGCAGTGCCAGGCAAAGCTGAAGGACCTTGCCCCGGCGCACTGGACAGCCCCCAGCGGCAGAACCTGTCCTATACACTATGAAGAAGAGACGCCTTTTGCAGAGGCAAAGCTGCAGGAGTGCTTTGGCCTTGCAAAGACGCCTCTTCTGGCGGGAAGCGTCCCTCTTGCCCTGCACCTTCTCTCTCCTTCCGGACGCATTCTGGCTGTCACAAGCGATCCGGGTACTTTCTGGTGCGAAGTCTATCCTTCTGTCCGCTCTGAAATGCGCGGCCGCTACCCGCGCCATCCCTGGCCCGAAGATCCCCTGGCAGCCATGCCTACAGCCCTGAGCAACAAGGCACTGCGCAACAGGGGACTTATCTGATGGCGTTTCTCTGTCCCGACTGATGTAGCTGAACAACACACAGATGACGCAGGTCTTGCCGTTAGGCGGGACAGGCTTAAACCTCTGATGCCTTGTCGTAACCTTTTAATAAGACGTGTTTTTAAGCTTCTTTCACAGCGTTTACAACCATATATCTATATATAAGCATATATCAATATTTGAGATACATTTTCCGACGGATCGTATATCTGCCACCATACTTCCCCGTCTTCTTGTCTGTAAAAAACATGGCATAAGGGATCTGCACTTTTGCCCAAATAAAGTATATCCTGACGCCCCGATGTTTCCATGACGATAAACATGGCGACAACAGATACAGCCTCCCCTGACGGGAAGCCCTTAACACTCTATACTTTTCGCTTTTTGACTCGACTTACAGGAACTGCCCCGTGCTTATCCCCATCCAGCTCAACGACAAGGTACGCCATTACGGCACCACAGGACGCGGTATCTCTGCCCGCGAAAACATCATCATCAAGACCACCAAGGCCATCCATCTGCTCTTTGCCACAGCCTGGGCAGGCGGTGCCTTCTCCATGCAGGCCTTGAGCTACTTAAAGCTGACAGGAGGTCTTGATGATGCCACCTCTGCCGTTATTGCCATGACCGTGCACTATATCGACACCTGCATTGTCATGCCGGGCCTTGCCGGCTGCATCCTGACAGGGCTTTTCTACTCCATATGCACCTCTATAGGCTTTGTACGCTACTTCTGGATTGCCTATAAATGGTTCATTTCCTGCTGTGCCGCCTTCTGGGGAACAATGTTCTGGTGTCCTGCCGGCAATGAGCTTATAGCACAGTGCCGGGAGAACGGCTGGCCCTTTGCAGCCTATCTTCTGGCTTTCATCCGCTCCTGCCTTCTTCCGGAAAGTTTCTGGCAGGCTGTCATGCAGACTGTGCTGATTTTTTCCATGCTCATCATATCTGTCTACCGTCCCCTCACCTGGCGGCATCTTGTCCGCAGGGTGTCGAACCATATGGGCAGGCATCATGCCTGACAAAGAGCAGGCCTTTTGTACCTGCCAGGAACCAGCCAGTAAGGAACAGAGAGGAACCAAGCGAGGAAAAAAGCCATGCTCAGTGTCTTTGATTTGTTCAAAATAGGCATTGGCCCGTCAAGCTCCCATACAACAGGCCCCATGGTGGCCGGCAAGCGCTTTGCCGACGAGCTGGCAAAAGAAGGACTGCTGGACAAGACGGCACGCATCCGCATCTCGCTCTACGGATCCCTGGCTCTTACAGGCGAAGGGCACGGCACAATGCAGGCTGTCCTGGGCGGGCTTGAAGGCAGCACTCCTGCCACAGTGGACACAGCCCGCCTGGCTGAACGTACCCGGCTTCTGAAAAAAGGAGACGACCTGCTATTGGCAGGCAAAAAAGCGATCCCCTTTCACTACGCAGACGACATGCTGGTACACAAGGGCATATTTTTGTCCCTGCACCCCAACGCCCTCTCCATTTCTGCCTACGGTGAAGACGGCAACAGCATCCATACAAGGACCTACTATTCTGTAGGCGGCGGCTTTGTCAGGGAAGAAGAAAACATCAATGAGCCAGAGGTCTCCCTGCCAGAGCCGCCCTACCCGTTCAGCAGGGCAAAGGAACTGTTTGCCATCTGCAAAAAGGAAGGCATGACCATAGCCGAAATCGTCCTGGCCAACGAGATTTTCTGGCGCTCAGAGGACGAAGTGCGCACGCGCATTGAGGAAATCTATGCAGTCATGCGCTCCTCAGTGGAAAGCGGGCTCTGCACCGAGGGGATATTGCCTGGCGGGCTTGGCGTGCACAGAAGGGCTCCCAACCTTTTGCGCAAAATCAGCGTCCTTTCTGCCACAGGACGCAGGGACCTGAGCCTGTGGCCCATGCTCTATGCCTTTGCAGTCGCCGAGCAGAATGCCTGCGGCGGCCGTGTTGTCACTGCCCCTACCAACGGGGCAGCCGGCATTGTGCCAGCAGTGCTCACCTACTATGTCAATTTCTATCCCAAGGCCAC
>CAVJEZ010000011.1:1492-5181 GCA_963648625.1 Odoribacter splanchnicus | reverse complement strand
TTGCAGGCAACATACAGGGAAACGGCCCTGGGCGGGCTGGCTGCTGCCATGAAGAAGACGCTGGCAGACAGGGACGACACGGAAAAGAACATATCTTAACACAGGCTACCCGCTGACAGAGCCAGTGCTGACGGCAGAAATCTTTGATAAAAACTACGATTATGCACTTCAGACAGTAGCATTGCATAGCAATTACGTATAATATCAGTCTTTTCCATTCTCTTTCCCCAATGACAGTTTTCAGGAGCATATCTATGAAACGCTTTTTCCATGCTGCCCTCTGGGCCGTGATGGCTTTCTGTCTTTGTACAGGCCAGGCCTTTGCCGCCTACAAGCAGGAATACAAGCTGAGCATAGTTCCCAACGCCACATCCGGCTGGGGCATGACGGCAACCTATTTTGTCGATCTGGTCCGCGAAAAGACTGACGGCCGCATCAATATCAAGGTATATCCCGGTGCCCAGCTCACCTCCGGCAAGCAGAACTCCGAGCTCATGCTGGTACGCCGCGGCGCTATTGACTTTGCCCTGGCTTCCCCCATCAACTGGTCTCCCCAGATTAAGGAACTTAACCTGACCAACCTGCCCTTTTTTGTGGCCAACAATCCTGACCGCCACAAGGCAGTCGATGCCATTGAAGCAGGCAAGTCAGGAGAAATGCTGAAAGCTGCCATTGAAAAGGCAGGCGTTGCCTTTATCGGCTGGTGCGAGCACGGCTACCGCGAGCTCACCACGAGCAAAGGCCCTATCACCAAGCCTGCTGACATGGCCGGCATGAAAATCCGTGTCTGCGGCGCCCCCATCTTCAACGATACCTTCACGGCTCTGGGAGCCAATCCCCAGGCCATCAACTGGTCTGAGACCATTACCGGCTTCCAGCAGGGCATTGTTGACGGCCAGGAAAATCCCACCAACGGCATCAATGTCAATCTCAAGCTCTGGACATGGCACAAGTACTACACAGACTGGCACTATACCTTTGATCCCCTTTTCCTGACAGCCAATGAAAAGGTGTGGAAGTCTTTCAGCGCGGAAGATCAGAAGATTATTAAAGAGTGTGCCAAAGAGACGGAAAAATACAGCAAGGCCATTGCCCGCGTCGGCCTGGACGACGGGACAGCCCTGAAGTATCTGCAGAGCATCAACAAGGTGCCTGCCGTCACGGATGCCTACAAAATGATGGAAGATCACGGCATGACGGTGATTAAATTCACGCCTGAGATGATTGCCGACTTCTACAAGGCCACGCAGAGCGTGCGCGACAAGTGGACCGGCATTATTGGCGAGGAACTTGTCAAGGCCGCCGAAGAGGATATGAAGAAAGCCCAGTAAGCTTTTTTTGCATATGTCCCCTTTGCCTGCCGGACAAAGGGGACATTTTTTTTTCAGTCCGTCGCTCTTTCAGCACACGAACAAAAAGCCCTGCTGCACCTTTTTCCTTTGGTAGATAAGCATGCTTACTTTTTTGAATGAACGCTTTGAGGAAGTGCTTGGCGCCCTGCTGCTGGCCGTCATGGCCTGCATTGCCTTCGCCAATGTCATTGTGCGGTACTGTACAAATTTTTCCTTTTCCTACTCGGAAGAACTGACCGTCAACTTTTTTGTCTGGATTGTTCTTCTGGGAACCGCACGGTCCTTCCGCGAAGGCAGCAATTTCTGCATGAACCTGCTCTATACAGCCCTGCCCTGCCCGCTGCGCAAGGTGCTGTACATCTTCGGCTTCCTCTGTTCCCTGGCTTTTTTCGCAGCCCTTTTCTGGACAGGCTATGTAGAAGTTATGGACGAGATGGAACTGAATGTGGTCTCCGAGGCCCTGGCGATTCCCAACTGGATCTACACCATAGCCACCCCGCTTTTCTCCCTTGTGATAGTCGTGCGTCTCTTTCAGAAATGCGTAGAAGACTTTCGCAAAAAGCAGATATAAAGGTCTTTTGTCATGGATTCCGCGATGCTGCATGATCCGGCCTTCTGGCTCATCATCACCTTTGCCATACCGCTCATATTCCGTGTCCCCATTGCCGTCTCCCTCGGGCTGTCAGCTATTTTTGTGGCCTGGTACTGGGATATCGGCTTTGACATGCTCTCCTACAATTTCTTTGCAGGCATAGCAAAGGTGCCATTGTTGGCCATCCCCTTCTTTATCCTAGCCGGCTACATTATGGAAAGGGCCGGCATTGCCGCCCATATCGTTCAACTGGTGGAAACGCTGGCAGGCAACATTACGGGCGGCCTGGCCATTGCCACCATAGGCGTGGCCACATTCTGGGGGGCTGTCAGCGGCTCAGGTCCGGCAACAGTGGCAGCACTGGGGCTTATCCTCATTCCGGCCATGGTCAAGGGCGGCTATGACAAGCGCTTTGCAGCGGCCACCATGGCTGTCTCATCGGGCCTTGCCATTGTCATTCCGCCAAGCATCGCCTTTATTGTCTACGGCGGCATCGCCGATGTTTCTGTCCCTGCCATGTTTGCGGCCGGCATTGTGCCAGGCATCCTGATTGCTGTCTTTCTGATGGGCTCGGCCTACCTGACCTCAAGGAAAAAAGGCTGGCATGGCTCGCCCCGCAAGGTTTCCATAGGCAGGGCCCTGCGTGACGCCTTCTGGGGCATCATGACGCCTGTCATCATTCTGGGCGGCATATACGGCGGTATTTTTACACCGACAGAGGCAGCAGCCGTAGCCATTTTCTACGGACTTTTTGTCGGCATTTTCATCTACAAGACCATAAACAGCTTCTCCATGGTCCTGGATGTCCTTTCCATGGCCATGAAGGACACGGCTGTTATCATGTTTGTAGTGACCTGCGCAGGGCTCTTCGGCTGGGTCGCCAGCACAGTAGGCCTGGTAGAACGTGGTTCGGCAGCCCTGCTCTCGCTGACGGACAATCCGTGGCTCCTGCTGCTTTTGATCAACGTTATCCTGCTGCTGGCAGGCATGCTGCTTGACGCCATTTCCATTTTCTACATCATCCTGCCCTTCCTGCTGCCCATCGTCGCCCATTTCGGCTGGGATCCTGTCTGGTTCGGCGTCATGATGACCATCAACCTGGCAGTGGGCCAGGTGACTCCTCCTGTGGCAGTCAACCTCTATGTGGCAGCCAAGATCAGCAACCTGACCATGGAAGACATTACGCCTCCGGTCATGCCGCTGCTTGTGGCAACGCTGCTGGCTCTGGCCATTATCGTTGTCTTCCCTGACATCACGCTCTTCATGCCGCGTCTTTTCGGGCTGTAGCCTTTTGACAGAGGGGCAGGCCGTCTGAAAAGTACCGCCCGTCCCTCGCACCTGCGCCCAGTCCCGAGCCAGCAGCCGATGAATTTTGCCATACGAATACAGCCGGCCCTTATCTTCTGTGCCGCTTTGTCCGGCCTGGCTCTGGGCAGCACGACAGATCTGGGCAGCATTTCTGCCCGGCTCATCGAGCCCTTTCTGATGGTGCTGCTTTTCTGCGTCTTTTTGTCGGCAGACGGGCAGAAGCTTAAGAACGCCTTCCTGAACCTGCGCTTCACGCTGACAGCCTCTGCAGTCAATTTTGTCTGGACGCCGCTTTTCACATACGGCCTTGGCCTGCTGTTTCTCGCAGGATCGCAGGACCTGCAAATCGGCCTGATGATGCTGATGGTGACACCGTGTACCGACTGGTATCTGGTCTTTACAGGCCTGGCCAGGGGCAATACGGAACTTGGTGCCTC
>CAVJEZ010000011.1:0-1301 GCA_963648625.1 Odoribacter splanchnicus | reverse complement strand
CGGACAGGCTGAAAGGCCTGAGCGATGAAATACAGCTTTTCTTCCTCTGCCTTGCGGTCATAGCCATGTTTGCCTCAGAGAGCCGCGATGTCCTGCAAAATCCGGCTCTTTTTCTGAGCCTGCTCATGCCGCTGGCAGTTTTCTTCGTGGCCAACTTTTGGCTGGTACGCTGGATCGGGACCAGCATGAAGATGCAAAAGGAAGACATTACAGCCCTGAATTTTACAACCCTTGCCCGCAACTCGCCCCTGTCGCTGGCCATAGCCGTTGCCGCCTTTCCGGACCGGCCGCTGATATCCCTGGCCCTGGTTATCGGCCCGCTGATCGAGCTGCCTGTGCTCAGCCTTATTGCGGGCATCATCAGAAGGCTGGATGGCAGACTGATGAATGAGGCAAGGCCCCTGCCCCGGGCGCACGGATAAAAAACACATGCAAAAGGACGCACTGACAGCCATGAAGGCAGAACAGTGCGTCCTTTTCTTATTTTCTGTTCCCTTGCGGGCTTATGTCATCTGATTAGAGGATCTCGTCTGTCGAGTGCATTTCAAGGCCCAGGGCATCGGCAACGGCCTTGAAGAAAATCTTGCCGTCGCAGGTGTTGATGCCACGGCAAAGGGCCTTGTCGTCCTGGCAGGCCTTCTTCCAGCCCTTGCTGGCCAGGGCAATCATGTAGGGCATGGTGGCATTGGTCAGGGCATAGGTGGAGGTACGGGCAACGGCACCCGGCATATTGCCCACGGAATAGTGGATGACGCCGTATTCCTCGAAGGTGGGGTTGTCATGATAGGTGGCACCATGGCGGGCCGTGGTTTCCACGCAGCCGCCCTGGTCGATGGCCACGTCCACAATGGCAGAGCCCTTTTTCATGGTTTTGACCATGGCCTCGGTCACAAGCTTGGGCGTCTTTGCACCGGGAATGAGGACTGAGCCGATAAGAAGGTCGGCATCCTTAACGCATGCGGCTATATTGAAGGCATTGGAGTACACTGTCTCAATGCTCTGGCCAAAGACGTCGTTAATATAGCGGAGACGGTTGATGTTGCTGTCGATCATGGTAACGCGGGCGCCCATGCCGACAGCGACCTTGGCAGCAGACAGGCCCACAGTTCCTGCACCGACAATAACGACATGCGCCGCAGGCACGCCGGCTGTCCCGCCTATAAGCAGGCCCATGCCGCCGGCATTCTTGGTCAGCATCGAAGCGCCGACCTGGGTGGCCATGCGCCCTGCTACCTCGGACATGGGGGCAAGCAGGGGAAGTGCTCCGTTATCAAGCTGCACTGTCTCATAGGCAATGCCCA
>CAVJEZ010000010.1:2168-20694 GCA_963648625.1 Odoribacter splanchnicus | reverse complement strand
TGGAAAGGGGCAGGTTTTCGGAAGGCTTCATTCTGAGGCCCAGCTCGCCCATGCCTGAGCTACCCTCAAAACTCGGGGCAGCCACAGGATGCCCATAGGTCGTTGACTCGCAGGATCCGGAAAACTCATGCTCAAATGCGGCTCCGACATAAGGGCTGAAGCGCTCAGAGCCTTTGTAAGAATAGCGCACGCCGAAGCGGACTCTGTTGGAATCCATTTCATAGTGTTCAAACTTGTCCTTTGTAGTCAGCGTGTCGTCAGTTTCATCCACTCTGGTCCAGATGTACTTGCCGTAGATATCAAGATTATGGTCTTCTGCCATGTTCCAGACGTATCCCAGACCGCCATGCAGGCTGTAGTACGGGCTGTCCATGTCAAACTCGGCGACAGTGCCTTTTGCATCATGCAGGTCATTGCTGTCGTATTCGTTGTGTAGCGTACCCATGTGGCCAGAGCCTTCCAGGTAGAAGTGGCCCGGGCCTGTCTTGGCAAAATCCATCTTGGCCACAATGCCGCCGCCCATGTACCATGAATTGCCGTCGCCATCGACATCGTCTCTGCTGTCAAAGGAGTTATGCGTCGTGTAGGAGCCCTTGCCGTATTCAAAAAAGGCACCAAGACTCAGGTTGCCAGCACCTGTATCAATACCTGTGCCAAGACCGGCCAGAAGCGAGACAGAGTTCACATTGATGCTTGATCCTGTCTCATGGCGCATGGAAGAAGACTGGACATGCACAAAAGGAGTAATTGTTCTGGCGGCAAGGGAGAATTCACGCAAAAGACCTATAGCGGCATTGGAAGACTCATTAACAAGGGCAAGACCAGATGCAGCACCTTCGGCAATGGCCTTGGTACCTGGCTGTACCCTGACATGGCTGCCACCGCCTTTGCCGGTATCATCGTCAGTGCCCCAGTCATAACCTTCGCCGGAATCATCATCGTACCTGGGACGGATAAGAACGAGTTCAGTTTCATTGGCATGAACCACTACATCATCGTATGTAAGTGATATGCCCGTGGCGGCTGTTATTTTGACATCATGAGTGAAGCCTTCTGTGTTTATGCCATGCTCGTTTTTCAGAAGGACAACCTTGTCACCAGGCTCAAATTCGCTGTTTCCTTTGCCGTAGAGATCGACAGTCCTGACCTTGACGTTCGTATTGGGAATGGTGGTAGGACTGTCGCTTACAGTCAGTATAGTGTCGCCAGCGTGCATTTCGCTGTATTCATAATTGAGGCTCTGAAAACCAGATATTCCTTTGGCAGTCATGCCCTTCACGTCATAGAAATTCAGGCTGTTGCCGGATGATATGACTGTACAGCTTTCATTATCGGCGCTGGCTGAAGCAACTGTGATCGTGGCATTGGCAAGATTAGGAGCTCCCGAGGCTCCGTTTCTCAGCTCTACCCTGTTATTGCTTGCCTCCGCTGTGCCTGAATCGGCATTTGCCAACGATGCGCGGCCCGCAATAATTTCCGCAGTATACGTACCGCCTCTCAGAACAACAGCATTATCGTTTGCCTCTGCAGTACAGGCACCGCTCGCCCTGTTATCGGCATCACCGCCGACAAAACTACTGGCATCAACGGCCACATCAGTCAGATCCAGAGTGTTGTTACTGGCTTTTGCTGTCGTTTTTTCTCCGGCAAGGGACTGTGCTTCGCCGCCGTACAGTTCACCAGACAATGATTCGCTTAAAGCAGCTATTTTTCCGCCTGTCACATGCAGGCTGTTTCCGCTGGCCTCAGCATTTCCCTTATTGTCCTTGGCATAGCCGGACTTTACCTGGCACAAACTGGTATTTTCATTCAATACCAGTTCCCCATAGTTGCCATTGGCATACACGTCCGTGGTGCCATTGGCCATGCCTATTTCAATTTTTTCTATTTTGGCACTGGCAGGCCTCGTAATATAGAGCTTGTTGTCTGAGGCAGATATTGAGACAGTCTCAGAGTCAGCAGATCCAATGCTTCCTGCCTGTATACTGTTAATAGTCCCTTCAAATCCTTCGTTAATTGTGACAGTGTTGTCTGAGGCCGAACCGCTTCTTTCGCCGGCATAAGTAAAGGAGACATTGCCTCCCTGCACCATATCATAATCACCACTAACCCCTTTCTCAAAAGTAACGGTATTATGAGAGGCTTCACCTTTATTGCCGGTAAAAGCCTGCCCGCCACATACAATCTGATCCAGATAGTCGTGCCAGACAAAAACAACGCCTTTTTGCAGGACCAGGGCATTGGAGTTGGCCTGCACGTCCTGTACACCGCTGGCATACCCGCCATAAGCGGTGACCATCGTAAGCCCCTCACCCAGAAGACCTTCATTGCTGCTGGACTCGACAGCCTTAACGTTTGTCCCATAGCCAAAAGCATGGCCTATATAGACATACTCTTCCCATGTACCTGTCGGTTTTTCACCTTTGTTGCCTGATGACCGTACTGTTCCTGAAGCGTCAGGCTTTGTGTTGTAATATTCGTCATAATAAACCCAGGCATGCACTGCCGGACCAGCCAGAGGGCCTGCCAGAAGCAGTGCGGCAAGACATAGTGTATTTGCTACTTTCATTTTGTTCGCCGTCCATTTTCAGCCTTCAGGGAACAGGTGCAATTTTTTTGCACTCTCTTCGCCCTGCAAAAGCACAAAACAGCCCGGATGCACCTTATTTCTGCTTCAATTCTCCGGTCATGCGGACAACAGGAGTCACGCACATAAAACGGAAAACTTTCATTTTCTGACAGATAAGAGGTACTTACGGACTGAATTAATAGAAAAAACGGGCGTTATTTTACTGAAAAAAAAAAAAAACGCGCAAGTATTTTCAGCACTTACGATCAACTTTTCTCTTTTTGCGTCTTTTTTCAGGCAGGAACGGACATTCATTTATCCAAGGAGAATGACAGGTGCAGCTAAGGAAAACCGCGTGCTTTTTCTGCTGCGGAAAGGGAAAAGAGCCGGGTTTTACTGCTTTGCGCCAGTATCCCGGAAGAGTCGTCTTATCCTGCCACATCATGCCGGTGCCGGATGCACCCGGCCATGCTGCTGTCTGGGCAGTCCTGTTCACGAATGTTTCACGTGAAACAATCCGTGGAATAATGGTTTTCTCCTCACTGCCCTGCATTTACAAGGCATAAAAAAAGACCCCTTCCCCGCCATGGGGAAGGAGCCTCTGTCATTTTGCAAACTGTTGTTACTTTATGTCAGCCTCGGCCTTCAGGGCCTCTGCCTGGGCAGCCTGGGACAAGGCGTCAAGCAGCGGATCTAGCTCGCCTTCCATAATCTTGTCCAGGGAATACAGGGTCAGGTTGATGCGGTGATCCGTGCAGCGTCCCTGCGGGAAATTGTAGGTGCGGATGCGCTCGGACCTGTCTCCTGAGCCCACCAGGGCCTTTCTGTCAGCGGCAAGCTCGCTGTTGCGGCGTTCCTCTTCGGCTGCCAGCAGGCGGGAGGCAAGGACCTTCATGGCCCTGGCCTTGTTCTTGTGCTGGCTGCGCTCGTCCTGGCAGGTCACCACAACGCCGGTAGGAATATGCGTGATGCGGACGGCAGACTCGGTCTTGTTGACGTGCTGGCCGCCGGCGCCTGAGGCGCGGTAGACGTCTATCTTCAAATCCTCGGGGCGGATGTCCAGATCCACTTCGTCGGCTTCGGGCATGACGGCAACAGTGGCTGCCGAGGTATGGATGCGGCCCTGGGTCTCGGTCACGGGCACGCGCTGCACGCGGTGGGCACCGGACTCAAACTTTAAGTGGCTGTACACCCTCTCGCCTGAGATAAGGACAATGATTTCCTTGTAGCCGCCGGCCTCGGTGGGAGACTCGCTGAGGATTTCCGTCTTCCAGCCCTTAAGCTCTGCATAGCGGGTGTACATGCGGAAAAGGTCGGCACCAAAAAGTGCCGCTTCCTCGCCGCCTGTTCCGGCACGGATTTCCAGGATGGTATTCTTTTCATCCAGGGGATCCTTGGGAATAAGGTGCACTTTCAGGCCGTGCTCAATCTCAGGCAGGGCTGCCTGGAGCGTATCCAGCTCTTCCTGGGCCATGGCCTTGATGTCAGGGTCAGGGTCATGGAGCAGCTGCTTGTTTTCATCTATCTGCTGCAGCGTGCTGCGGTATTGCCTGAACAGTTCGACCACGTCACGGAGATCGGCATGGGCCTTGCTGACCTTGCGGTACTGTTCCTGATCGGAATAGACCGCCGGATCGGCGAGGGACTCCTCCAGCTCCATGTACTTTCTTTCAAGGCCTTCCAGTTTAGCAAACATGAGCACTCTCCACAGCAGTCTGCCCTGGTTAAAAACACGGGGCAGACATGCAAAAAAAGCCCGCGAACAAATCGTGGGCTGATACAATTCAGGACTGAATCAGTCCGCTACAGTCCTGGCAGGACTAAATCCTTTCATACGGAACTGTCTCCACCTTGTAGCGGCTGTCATCACCCAGCGCTTCCTTCAGGGCAACCACAGCAACCTCAAGATGCTCTCTTTCCGGCTCTACAGTCGTCAGCCTCTGCAAAAAGAGGCCCGGCGCCCTCAGGATGCGTATCCAGAAGCAGTCCTTTACCCTGGACGTCCCGCGGATAAGCTCATAGGACAGGCTGGCTACGGGAGCTATGAGGAGCAGCTTGAAAAAGACTGTCCCCGCATGCTTCACAAAAACGCTTTCCGGCTGCCATAAATACAAAAACAGCGGCACCAGGAGGGAATGGCAGAGAACCGAAAAAAAGACGACAAAGAGCAGGAACGTTGTGCCGCAGCGCGGATGCAGGCGGCTCTGGGCCGCGGCCAGCTCCGCGTTAACGGGCAGTCCCGTCTCAAAGGCGTGTATGGTCTTGTGCTCTGCCCCGTGGAACTGGAATACCCTGCGTATCTCCGGCACCCTGCCTATTGCATAAATGTAGGCTGTCAGGATGAGCAGCTTCAGCAGTCCGTCCCAGATCTGGAAGGACAGGCCGCTTACGTCGCCGGCAATTCCGGCAAGGCTCAGGAGCCACGTGAGGCCGTGCGGTATGACAACGGAAAGGCAGATGGCAAAGACAGCTGCCACCAGCAGGGTGCACACAAGGTGCCAGCCTTCCATGGGCGTGCCGTCATCCTCGCCCTGCAGCTCGGCAGAGCGGTTCAGCGTCTTGATTCCGTTGACCAGGGTTTCCACCAGGATGGGGAACCCGCGCAGAAAGGGCGTCTTCCGTATTTTATCGGATAAAAAAGAAGACCAGGCCCGCCTCTCGCCGACAATTTTGTCCTTGAGGCGAGCCCCCAGTCCATACACTGCGTCATTGCGCATCATAACCCCTTCCAGAACGGCCTGGCCTCCCACAAGGGGAAGGTCCTCGGCAGTCAGAAGGGATGACAGGCAGAGAAGACTAATCCTTTTTTTCAAATTTGGCGTACTTCTTGCGGAAGCGATCGATACGGCCGGCGGTATCGAGGAAGCGCTGCTTGCCGGTGAAGAAAGGATGGCAGGCAGAGCAAACTTCGACGTGCACCTGCTCACCCTTGGTGGAGTAGACCTGCTCGGAATTGCCGCAGGCGCAGGTGATTGTGGCCTTATACAGTTTAGGCTGAATATCCTGTTTCATCTGTTAATCCTCGTGAATTCTGAGTGAATTCTGAACATTCCGCTGTTGAAGCATGCGGATTTCCCGCCCGCCGGACTTCGTTTCCTGATCCTGCAGGAAGGCATGGACTCGGACTGTTCCTGCCCTATACAAATATCGCAAAGTGCCAGCTTTAAGCATCCGGCTTCACTGCCAAAAACAGCTCTGCCGCAATGCCTCTCCTTCAAAAGACGGCCGGCTTCCTGGACTCTGGCCCTGTTAGGGGACCATAAAGAAAGAAACCTATAATCCAAATGACAGCGTCTGGCAAGCACCGGATCGCCTGCAATTTCTTCAGAATGCCCTGTCCGGCCCCGGGCCTTCCCTGAAAAAGCCCTTTGCCAGCCTGGCAGGCTTTATGTCCGGATGCCTTTCCAGATTCCTTCCGGCCTTCTGCATCAGTCTTCCTTCATGCTCACCTGCACAGCCTTGCACAGCAGGGCAGGCTTGGCTAAAAGGAGTCCCATGAACACAAAAATAACCAAAAAAAGGGCGGACCAGCTGGTCTGCGATCTCGGGCTTGCCTCAAGCCGCGAGCAGGCAAAGCGCCTTATCATGGCAGGGGAAGTGCAGCTGCTGCCCGAGGAAGGAAGCCATGCGCTTCCTGTCAGGGTGGACAAGCCGGGCCAGCTTTTGCGCTCAACGGCAAGGCTCGGCCTTACGGGGAAGGAGCAGTATGTAAGCCGCGGCGCCTACAAGCTGCTCACCATCCTTGAGAGCGCCTCCCTGGACGTGACAGGCTTTGTCTGCCTGGATGCCGGCGCATCCACAGGCGGGTTTACCGACCTTCTGCTGCAGCGCGGCGCGAGCAAAGTATATGCCGTAGACGTGGGCCACAACCAGCTGCATGAAAAGCTGCGCAGTGATGCACGGGTGGTCAGCATGGAAGGCGTCAATTTGCGCACTGCAGAAGCCGGCCTTATACCCGAAGAAGTCGATATTGTCGTGGCAGACGTCTCCTTTATATCGCTCACCCTGGTGCTTGAACCCTGCATGCAGTGGCTTAAAAAGGGCGGCTGGGTGGCAGCCCTGGTAAAGCCGCAGTTCGAGCTGGGGCCCGGCCAGACAGACAGGGGCGTTGTCAGGAGCGAGGCCCTGCGCCAGCAGGCCGTTGACAAGGTCGTAACCTTTGCAAGGGACGTCCTGGGCCTTGCCCTGCTGCAGATTGTTCCGGCAGCCATCAAGGGGCCCAAGGGAAACCAGGAATACCTTGCCCTTTTCCGCAGGGAAAACTGACCGCGCAGCCTGGCCTGACGTACTGGCCGGACAAACCGGGCAGGAAAAGGCAGATTACTCGGCCCTGACAAAGGAAAAGTACAGGGTGCGGGTACGCGGCCCGTCAAATTCGCACAAAAACACCCTCTGCCACTGTCCCAGGGCAGTCTTTCCGCCGATGACAGGCACAAGGCAGCTTTGTCCCACAAGCGATGTCTTGACGTGCGCATCGGAATTGCCCTCGCAGTGCCTGAAGCCGCTGTCAGCAGGAACCAGCTTTGAGAGAAAGGCGGTGATGTCGCGCTGCACGTCGGGATCAAAGCCCTCGTTGATGGTGACGGCA
Organism: Odoribacter splanchnicus; assembly: GCA_963648625.1. Taxonomy (GTDB): domain Bacteria; phylum Desulfobacterota; class Desulfovibrionia; order Desulfovibrionales; family Desulfovibrionaceae; genus Desulfovibrio. The sequence goes on along the minus strand of CAVJEZ010000010.1, from coordinate 13,537 downwards.
CAGGTTGTATGCGGGCTGTAGATGCACACAAAGCCGTCCTGCCAGCCGTCTGCAGCATGGGCACGAAGATACTGCTGAACATCGTTCGTGATGTCGGTCATGCCGCAGTGCGCGGCAGTTCCAAACCTGCGCTGTTCCATAAGGCTTCCTCCTTTAGATCACAAAAGCCGCAGATCACTGCGGCTTTTTTTTGCGTCGTTTTCTCTCTTACTGCAGGATGCGGTAGTACACGGGCTCTGCCTGCAGAAGGCCCTTGTCCGCCACCCTGTGCAGGGCGTTGCTCATGCTTCTGGCCGAGGCTTCATGGGTCATGAAGACCAGCTGCACCACGTTCCCTTCCTTTTCCTTCTGGATGACCTGCGCCAGGCTTATGCCCTCGTCTGCCATGCAGCCTGCCATGTCGCGCAGAACGCCAGGCTCGTCATGGACCATGAGGCGCACATAGAATTCAGAACGCCAGTCTTCAGGCGGCACGATGCCGGTAGGCAGGATTTCGTCGCCGGCAAAGCCGGTATTGTTCGGCCTGTCCTCGCGGGCTATGGACAAAAGGTCGCTTAAGACAACGCTGGCTGTCGGCAGGGCGCCTGCCCCGCGGCCGTGCAGGAAGAGAGGGCCTGAGGCCTCGCCTTCAAGGCGCACTGCATTGTAGACGCCCCCTACCCTGGCAAGCAGGAGGGAGTGGTGCACCAGCATGGGGAAGACGCCGGCTTCCATCCTGGCTTCCTGTCCCTCGCTATCGTGGAGCTTGGCTATGGCCACAAGCTTGATGCGGTAGCCGAACTCGCGGGCCATGGCTATGTCGCGGCTGTCCAGGCCGCGTATGCCCTGCACATGCATGCTTGTAAAAGGATAGTCCAGGCCGAAGGCCAGGCGGATGAGCAGGATAAGCTTGTGGGCCGTGTCAAAGCCGTCTATGTCCAGCGTGGGATCCGCCTCGGCATAGCCCAGCTCCTGGGCCTGGGACAGGGCCGTTGCAAAATCCAGGTGGCTGGTTGTCATTTCAGACAGGATATAGTTGCTGGTACCGTTCAGGATGCCGTGCAGGGACAGGATGCGGTTGCCGGCCAGGGGGCCGCCCAGGGTTTCCACAATGGGTATGGCGCCGGCGACAGACCCTTCATAGCGCATGAGGCAGCCCTTGCGGCGGGCCAGGGCAAAGAGCTCCTTGCTGTCCTCGGCCAGCAGGGCCTTGTTGGCAGTGACAACGTGCTTGCCGTTTTCAAGGGCCTTCGATATCAGCGACTTGGCAAGCCCGGTGCCGCCTATAAGCTCCACAACAACATCTATCTCAGGATCATCGGTCAGATCGGCGGGACTGCCTGTCAGGACGCAGCCCTCAGGCAGAACGGCGGCCCTGTCCGCGGAAAGGTTGCGCACAAGGACCTTGCGCAGCACGATTTCCCTTCCGCTGCGGCGGCGAATCATTTCCGCATCCTTTTTCAAAAGCTGCACAAGCCCGCCGCCTACCGTTCCCATGCCGGCAAGGCCTACATACAGCGGCCGTTTTGTCGATTCTGTCGTCATAAATATCCATCCTCTGCCAGCCATGGCACCGGGCCGGGGCCGGCCTGTTGTTTGCGGTTCAATAGTTACAGATAAAGCGTTCGCAGAAAAAACAAGCCTGTCACTCTTACTCTGTCAGTACAGCCTCATACCGTTTCTTGCCTCAGCCTGCAAGAAGCTTGTATGCGCCGGCCCATGCCATGACATGCCGCCGGCATAGCGGAACACATGCCGTGCAGAATTTGCCATTCCCTGCCGTACAGTCTACAGTCTGCCGTCCTGCCTTGTGCCCCTGCAGGCATTTTTGCGAACGTTTTTTGCAGCAGGACCCTGCGGACACTTTCAGGCGGGCAGTTCGCCACCAGCCTGCCCTGTGCAGCCAGTTGAGGACATATAACATGGAAGACCATATACGTTTTGACACATCAGAACGGGTGCTTGACCTTCTGGACCAGCGCCTTCTCCCTGCAAAGGAAGAGCGCTTCCCCTGCCATACAACAGCCGACGTCATTTATGCCATCCAGACCATGGTTGTCCGCGGAGCTCCTGCCATAGGAGTGTCTGCGGCCTTTGGCTGCGCCGTGGCAGCAAACGAATGCAGCAGGGATGCCGGCTGGAAGGAAGCCCTGGACCAGAAGCTCTGCCTGCTTGCCCAAAGCAGGCCTACGGCAGTGAACCTGGCCTGGGCAGTGGAGCAGCAGCGCAAAGTCTGGCGCTCAAACCCCGGCTGCACGGCTGAAGAACTTTTTGCCCTCTTTGTACAAAGGGCCCTGGAAATACAGCAGGCCGACATTGCTTCCTGCAAGGCCATAGGCCAGGCATCCCTGGAACTGGTACGCCAGGGGGACTGCATTCTGACGCACTGCAATGCAGGCGCCCTGGCCACGGCCGGGTACGGGACTGCGCTGGGCGTAGTCAGGGCTGCCTTTGAGGCAGGGCGCAATATCACGGTCATTGCCGATGAAACCCGCCCCCTTCTGCAGGGAGCCCGCCTCACTGCCTGGGAACTGCACAAGGACGGCATTCCTGTCACCATTGCCTGCGACAACAGCTGTGCCTGCCTTATGGGCAAAGGAAAAGTGCAGCTGGTTGTTGTAGGGGCAGACCGCATTGCAGCCAACGGCGATACAGCCAACAAGATAGGCACTTATGGCGTTGCCATTATGGCAAAACATTTCAATATTCCCTTCTACGTGGCAGCCCCCGTGTCCACCATTGACAGGACGATCCCTGACGGATCCCTGATTCCCATTGAGGAGCGCAGCCCTGAGGAAGTTACAAGGCCATTCGGGCGCAAGACTGCCCCTGACGGCGTCAGTGCCTTCAATTTTGCCTTTGACGTCACTCCTGCCTCATTAATCGCAGGCATTATAACCGATCAGGGCCTTTTGCGGCCGCCCTATACAAAAGCCATAGCTTCCCTTGATTTCAGCCGCTAGCCGGAGAAAATCCCCCATGCACTGCCTCATAGTCTCCAAGGACAACCTCATTCAGGCACCGTCCGGTGCCATACGCATTCTGTACGACAGCTGGGAAACACAGCAGGAAGGGGATATTTCCCTGCCGGCATATCTTGCAGCATCCATACAGGAACTCAGGGCCGAACATGCAGCCTGGGCCTATGAAACGGCCTTCCTGCCTGTTCCCGGCGGCACACTGGCTCAGAGCCTCTGTGCCGGATCGGATCTTTCCATGTGGTGGGTATCCACCCTCTATGAACGCCATCCCAAGGTCACGCCGGCCCTGTACAAGGTCTACAGCCTGCGCTGCCTGGAAAAGCTGCTGCAGGAGCACAATGCAGGCTCTGTCGAGGCCCTGGGGCTTGAGCCTGACTGCGCAAACGCGCTGGGACAGCTCTGCAGGGAGCACGGCTGGACATATACAAGCAAAAATCCGGCTGTACCCGGGAAAAAATCACTTTTGCGCACCTGCTACGACCTTATGCCGCATCCGGTGCAGGCTGCAGTCCGCCTGGTACACTGGCTTGCAACAGTACGCAGGCACCTGACACCGGCAGCCCTTGCGCCTGCCCCTGAAAAGACAGGGACAATTGTCACCTACTTCCCCAATATATCTGTCGAAGATGCCGGTAAGGGAATCTTTCATTCCAGATACTGGGAAAGCCTGCACAAGGCCCTTGAAAACGATGCAAAACCCGGCATGCCCCCTGCGGTGCGCTGGCTCTTCATCCGCTTTCCATCGCCCCAGGGGTCGCTTGATCAGTGCAAGGCCTGGGCAGATGGCTTTCAAAAAAGCAGGATCAGCGGCGTCTCCTTCAGTTTCCTTGAAGAATTCCTGAAGGAAGCCGACATCGTAAAGGCTGTCAGGCGCTGGCTTGCACTGGCAGCCGCAAGCCTGCGCATTGAGCCGTCAGTGCGCAAGGCCTTCCGCTTTTCAGGCTCAAAGCTTGATTTGTGGCCCCTGCTCTCATCAGAATATGCTGCCTCTTTCCGCGGCTGGCGCTGCCTTGAACGCTGCCTGCAGCAGCAGGGACTTGAAAACTACGTGCGCGAGGCAGGCGCCCAGCGCTGGTATACCTTTCCCATGGAAAACTGCCCCTGGGAGCGCATGCTGACCTTTGCCGTGCACAAGGAGCAGGCAGGGCCTGTCTACGGGGCTCAGCACTCCACCATACGGCCCACGGACTTCCGCTATTTTGACGATCCCAGAACCTGGACTGATGCTTCGGCAAACGCTTTCCAGCCCGATGCCATTGCCGGCAACGGGGAAAGTGCCCTTGGGCAGTGGCGTGCTGCAGGCGTTCCGGAAAACCGCCTCCGCAAAATCGAGGCCCTGCGCTACCTCTATCTGGCAAAGACGCAGAAAAAGACGTCGTTTACGGACAATATCCTGGTGGTCACCAGCTTCTTTGCCGATGAGACAAATGCCCATCTTGAGCTTCTGGCCCGCTGCATCAAAGAAGGCATCATTGACACAGCCCGCCTGACGGTCAAACCTCATCCCTACCTGCCGGTCACAGAAAAACTTGAAGAGCTTCTGGGGCATGAAACGGCTGCAAAGATACGCATCTCTGCAGCCACCATGGCCGAGGAACTGGAAAAGGCGCCCGTAGTCTGGGCATCCAATTCCACCACGGCCGTCCTTGAGGCCGCCATCATGGGACTGCCCGTCATGGTCATGCAGCCATACGGGGACTTTGACCTCTGCCCCATACAGGATGTCAGGGGACTTGTGCGCACCTATGACTGCGCAAGCGTTGCAAAAGCCCTGCAGTCCCCTGCTCCCCTGCCCATACGTGAGGACTACCTCTGCCTTGACCCTGAACTCGTGCGCTGGCGCGAAATGCTGGATCTGGACGATCATTCTGACGGGAAAAGGCAGTAAGATGTCTTCTGCTTCCTGAGGCTTCTGCCACAGCGGCCGTACAATATGACAAAGCCGGAACAGAAATCTGTTCCGGCTTTTTTTGTCATTTGCGGCATACAAGGACAGGGCAGTCCCTGCCATGGCCTGCTGCTATAGCTACTTTTCGGCCAGGTTCAGGCGCTCTGCCACAGCCCTGGCGCCCATTTTGGCAAATTCGGCCACGCTCCTGCCGGCACGCTCGCTTTCGGGAAGGACAAGCTCGGGCATATTGGAGAGGGCTGCATCGGGGCTGACACCGTATTCCGGCGGGAAGGTATTGCTGAAATACATGTTCTGGAAGCCGCTGAACTTAATCTGATGCGCCGTGGAATCCAGGACGGCACGCTCATGGCTGCCAACAAGGCCAAGCTGCCTTGCATTGAGCAGGCCTGCCAGGGACTCGCCGCCCTGGGTGCAGACAATATGGCCGTGCCTGTTCGCCTGGATCATGGCATCCATGATCTGCTGCTCTGTCACCTGGACGACCTGGAAGGCATTTTCACCGCCAATCTCAATAAAGCGCCCGGCCAGCTCGCGCACCCTGGGGAAGGACACGGGATTGCCGATCATGGCAGCCTGGGCAACACTGGGACGCACAGTCACAGGCTCCCAGACCCTGCTGGCTGCAGGAGCATGGTAATAGCGGTAGACGGGATCGGCATGCTCGCTCTGCACGCCGAATACGCGCGGCAGGGAGGTGATGATGCCAAGCTCGTGCATCTTCAGGAAGCCGTTCATGACGGCAGTGATATTGCCGGCATTGCCGACAGGCACAAAGATGCACATGTCAGACATGTCCCAGCCGTACCACTGTGCCGTCTCATAGGCAAAGGACTCCTGGCCCAGGATGCGCCAGGCATTCTTTGAGTTGAGCAGTGCCACGCGGTACTTTTCGGCCAGGATTTCCACAACCTTCATGCAGTCGTCAAAGACGCCCGGCAGCTCAAGCACAGTGGCTCCGCTGCCAAGGGGCTGGGCCAGCTGCTGCGGCGTTACCTTGCCATGGGGCAGAAGGACAACGCTCCTGAGAGGCCTGCCTATGTAGGCGGCATAGAGGGCAGCTGCTGCAGACGTATCGCCGGTGGAGGCACAGACTGTCAGGACCTCTTCCCAGTTGTTTTTGCGGCAGAGCCATTTGAGGCAGCTGAAGGCGCAGGCCATGCCGCGGTCCTTGAAGGATGCGCTGGGATTCTGGCCGTCATTTTTGATGGCAAAAGGCACGCCTGCTATGTCCTGCAAGGCAGGAGAGGCATCCACTATTGGCGTATGAGCCTCGCCAAGATAAACGATGTCCTCTTCGTCAAAAACAGGGGCAAGAAGCTCGTAGTAGGCAAATACGCCCTTCAGGGCCTTGGTCCTTGTTGACAGGCGGGCATCAAAGAGGGAGCGCCAGTATGCGCCGTCATGCTTTTTCAAAGAGGCAAAGTCGGTATTTTCCAGGAGGAAGACACCGCCGCAGTCAGGGCATGTATAGAGAAGACTGTCTGCCGGCCTGCGCTTTCCGCAGGCCAGGCACCTGTATTCCATGTGGCCGCGGTAAGACGGGAAATCTGAGGACATCCTTAATTCTCCTTTTGGGAAGTTGCTTGCTTGTTCCTGGACTTAATCCATGATTTTTCTGTGCCTGCACGCAGGCGGGCTATATTTTCCTTATGCCGCCAGGTGACAACGCCCCAGAGGCACAGGGCCAGTGGTATCCACTGGTACTGGCCAAAAAAGGCAAGCACTATGGGCAGGGCCGTGACCAGTGTCAGGGACCCCAGGGACACAAAGCCGCTCACAGCTATGACGGCAATGCAGATGAGGCTGGAAACAAGCGTCGGGAAAAAGGCCAGGGGGATGAACACGCCGATGCTTGTGGCCACGGCCTTGCCGCCCTTGAAGCCCATGAAGACGGAAAAGACGTGTCCTAAGACGGCAGCCAGGCCCACGATGGTTACTGAGGCACAGCTGCCTCCCTCCCACAGGGCCAGCAGGACGGGAAGCGCTCCCTTGGCTATGTCGCAGGCCAGGACTGCCACGCCCCAGCCAAAGCCGCACAGCCTGGCCACGTTGGTTGCTCCTGTGTTGCGGCTGCCGTCCTTTCTGGGATCAATGCCGCAGAACACGCGGGCAATAACCAGTCCCCACGGGCAGGAGCCAAGCAGATAGGCAATGACTGCCAGGACAAGAGTAAAGAGCATCACGCCTCCTTAAGACGGGTTGTCCCCGTCAGAAACATCCGCAGAAATGCTGTCCGCGGGCATCACTTCGACGATACTGATTATATTGCAGAGAGGGTTGACCCTGCCTATGCGGATGCGCACCGGCATGCCGGCACATGTTTTCTCGTCAAAAAGGCGCCGGCGGCCGCGCACAAAAATATCGTATTCGGGCAGGGCCACTGTTACGTTAATATCTGTCACCTCGGTGACCACGCCGTTCCACACGGCTTCATCGGTGCACTGCTTAAAGTACAGAAGCTTCCAGTAGCGCTGGCGGAAGCGCTGTACCTGCCCTGCCCCGTTCAGGGCCATGCGCAGGTGCAGCAGCATCTGATCCAGGGCATCTGCATCAAAACGGGGCGTGCCGGTCTCTGTATACGAGAGAAGCTGGGCCTCGTTGACAAGGTCTGCGTAGCGGCGCAGGGGGGAAGTAACAGGGGCATAGCGGACAAGGCCCAGGGCTGCGTGCTGATGAGGTTCCACCTCAAGGTTTGAGGGAATCATGGCACGCATAATCTCGGTCATTTTGACAGGGTCGCTCCATACGCCGGCATACTCCTTTGGAAGGGCCACATCCTGCGTGCGGTGGAGCAGCGGCACAGAGCGTGCCTTTGCCCAGTTGGCGGCTGCGGCACTGCCAAGAATCATCATCTCGGCTACCATCTTCTGCGACATGGACGAGACAGTTCCGGGAGTCATGGTAACCCACGTTTCGGCACCTTCACCCGTGACTTCAAGCTTTGGCTCAGCCTTCTGCAAAGAGACTGCCCCGTCAGCCACACGGGCCTTTATGCGCAGTTCCGCAAAACGCTGTGCCAGCTTCAGCATGCCGGCATAAGGCAGGGCCGCATTGTCCTCTGCGGCTTTTCCGTCGAGCACTTCCTGGCAGGCATTGTAGCGGAGGTTGGCAGCAAGCTGCACCCTGTTAAAGGAGACAGTGCACTCTCCGTCTATCCTGCCGTCGCTGCCGATTTTCTGGGCGATAATGAGAGCCGGCCGCTTTTCGCCTTCGACAAGTGAGTAGGCATCCGTGCCCAGGCATTCAGGCATCATATGGCTGTCGCCCTCAGGCAGGTAGATGCTGGTCGCCCTGTGCAGGATTTTATTGTCAAATGAAGATCCGAACGGCCATCTGAGGGCAGGACAGGCCAGGGCCAGGGTGAGCACCATGCCTCCGTCATCGCAGGGAGCGAGGTAAAAGGCATCGTCTATGTCCCTGGTGCTGTCTCCGTCTATGCTCACAAAAGCAAGATCACATTCAGGCAGGGCAGTATCCCTGCCGGCCTGAAGCAGCTCGTCAACTGCATCCTTGTGCCTGTGCCACCACTGATCTCCCCTGGCATAGCCTGCGCGGTCGTACCAGAAATTATAGTGCACAGGAATCCTGCCCCAGGCAGACAGGAGCTGCACCGGCAGAAGCTGGTCATCGTTCAGTCCCTTGACGAGCCTTGTCCACAGGGGATCCTCGCCAAGGTCGGGATTTTCCATATGGAGGCGCAAAAGCTCCTCAAGCTTTGCCTGCACTGACTCGGAAGGCCAGGCAGGAGAATTATCGGGAGGCAGTTCTGCCTTGTGCTGGCTGACGTTCCACAAAAGATGGAGAAAGGGATTGCCGGTGGCGACGATGTTGTCGCGCTCCTGCTGCTTTCTGTATTCCTCTTCCTTTCTGGCAACCTGCTCTGCGTCATATACCTCGAAATTCGGCGGCACGAAGCGGAAATGCGTGCGGCAGCCAAGAAGGGCATGCCCGTAGGCTGCCACGGTGTCCGCATCGGGATCCGTTTCCATCAGTTCCGCAAACCACTGCGCAGTTGCCGCATTTACTTCTCCCTGGGCCATTTCCCAGATTTCCTTAACGTCGATCCGGCCAGCCAGCTCATCGCGTTTTTTTCTGGCAGCCTCAAGAAGCCTGGCCATGTCTTCGCGGCTCAGGGAAGAAAAACCGGACAGGGGAGGAGCAATCCACGGCAAAATGCGCGAGGAAGCCAGTTTCATCTCCCGCCTGCTGGGCAGGATAAGCCTCAGCTTCCCTGCAACTTCTTCCAGTACAAAGGCTGCCTGGGCTGAATTTGCATCAAAAAATTCTACAAGACATCCTGTTGTAGGATACTGCACACATGCCGGCATAACGCTCAACTCTCCTTGCTGGTAACCAGTCTTTTCCAAGGGGGTAAGTATCCTTTTTTAGGCCTCTATGGCAAGAGAGCGCGCAGTGTTCCAATATTCCCCAAAAGACAGGAGCCGGCCTGCTTTTTGCGGTACAGGCCTGAAGGAAGGGCTATTGCCTAGCCGCCTCTATTGGATCATAATGCCGCTTTGAAAACAGGTGTTTTCAATAATTTAGACAGGACAGGAGGAGCGGGGCTGCTCACACGGCCGCTGGCGGGGGAGCATTCTGCAGGATACTATGAAACTTGTCGGCATAGACTACGGCCTTGAGCGTACAGGCACGGCTGCTACCGATCCTGACGGCATCCTGGCCTACCCGCTGCAAACCTTTGAGCTTGCCCGCGAGGGAAGCCGCAAGAACCTTCTGGCGTCCCTGGCCGGGCTCATTGCCGGTGAGGGTGCGGAGCGCGTAATCATAGGCCTTCCCCTGATGCCTGACGGAACAGAAAGCCTCACCACAAAGCAGGTGCGCAACTTTGCGGCCCGCCTGCAGCACAGGGTCTCCTGCCCCTGTTTTTTTATGAACGAACTCCTGAGCTCGGAAGAAGCCCTTGCCGACCTGCGCAAGGCAAAAATGACCAGACAGAAAATCAAGGCCGTGCTGGACCAGCAGGCTGCCGTCCGTATCCTGGACTCGTATCTGTCCTGTCCGTCTTCGGCAGTTGCCGTGGAACCGAAATAGCGCATCCAGGCGCCTCAGGTGCTGTGGCGCGCAATCCCCATATAAAGGGGATAAGGAATACATGCCTTCATGTGGAAAATCATCCGTAACTGCCTGATCCTCCTTCTTCTGATCATCCTTGCCGCCGGCGGCTGGATTGCCTATGAAGCCAATACGTTTCTGACGACTCCTCCGGACAAGGAATCCGGAAAGGACGTCTACATAGACATTCTCCCTGGCACTACGCTCCCGAAGATTGCAGCCCTTTTGCAGGACAAGGGAGTCATTACGGATGCATTCAAGTTCCGGATACTTGCCAGATACAAAAAGGCCGATACAGGGCTCAAGGCAGGCCGCTTCCTTTTCCGCACAGACTGGCTGCCTGAAAAGGCCCTGGAAGCACTGGTAGAGGGCAGGCCTGTACTGACAAGGATAACCATCCCCGAGGGGCTGACCTTCTGGCAGACAGCCAAACTTCTGGCTGACAGCGGCTTTGCGCCCTATGACGATCTGATGAAGGTTTTGCGTGACCCTGAATTCCTTGCGCACTACGGCATTCCCTTTGCCACTGCGGAAGGATTCCTCATGCCTGACACCTATCTTCTGAAAACGCCAGGGGAAGAAACGAAAAACGACCCCAGGCAGGCATGGAAGGTATGCGGCCGCCTTGTTGATAATTTCTGGCAGAAGATGCAGGCATGCTGGCCTGACGGCAGCAAACCTGGCACTGACGCCCTGAAAAAATATGTCATCCTCGCATCCATTGTGGAAAAAGAGACTGCCATACCGGCTGAAAGAGCCAGGGTGGCAGGCGTGTATGCAAACCGCCTGGAAAAAGGCATGCTGCTGCAGGCGGATCCCACGGTTATATACGGCAGGGGCGAAGCTTTTGACGGCAATCTTACCAGGGCAATGCTCAATGACGATGCCAATGCCTACAATACCTACCGCAAGGCAGGCCTGCCCCCAGGCCCCATCTGCTCTTTTGGCATTTCAGCCATGAAGGCTGCCGTTGCTCCTGAAAAACACGGGTTTATCTATTTTGTCGCTGTCACAGACGGCGGAGAACATTACTTCAGCAAAACGCTGTCCGAACATAATGCCGCTGTAAGGCGCTACCTGCAAAACCGCAAAAAGAAGTAGCAGTTCTGAGCCCTGTTCAGCCGGCTCTGAAAGATTCAGGCAAAAAAAGGACAGCCATGACAAACTTCTGTAACAGAATTTTGCCATGGCTGAGATCCTGAGGGATCTGCTGGTCGGCTTTGCCGCCAGCATCCTTGCGGCTTGGTTTGTGCGTTTCTTTAACAAGTAAACAGAGGCTCCAGGGGAAGGCCTTCCCTTGGAGCCGAAAACTGTAATCCCAAATTACGGTGGACTGCTCCAGCCCTTAGCCTGCCCGGAATGCCTTACACACATTCCGGGCTCGCTTATTTCCAAGCAAAGACAGAAGCAAGCCTTGAATACAA
>CAVJEZ010000010.1:0-1357 GCA_963648625.1 Odoribacter splanchnicus | reverse complement strand
CAGAAGCAAGCCTTGAATACAAAATAAGGCTTTTGCACCCTCTGGTCAATCCTGTGTTCAAAAACAAAATATCGGGATGCCCCACAGAAAAGGCAAAAGCCAGCAAACTATGCAAGCCAAATCCTTAATTTGGCGCTCTTTGCCTATGCTGCATAGTGAGCCCGGCGTACCGGACAAAAAAAGGCCTGGCCTGCAGTTTTTGATCTTGCAGGTCAGGCACGGATATGTACTACGCAGGAAATGCGGAAACCCTACTTTTTGTCCTTTTTCTCGGGCTTGGCGTCCTTGTTTTCCTTATTTTCCTTGGCATCCTTGGCGTCCTTGGCATCGCCCGGCTTCTGAATGGTAACCTTGGGCAAATCGGCAAACGTCACGGAGGTGCCGTTCATACGGGTGATAATATCTGCCGTGATATTGGCAGCTTCAGGAGCAGACAGGAGGACTGAGCGAGCAAAGACAAAGGCATTGGGCTTATTGGCCTTCCATGCCTCAATCTGGGTCATCATATGCTTTAAGACAACATCCCTGGCAGCAGCCTGCTCCTGCATGAGCTTGTTGTTAAGAACGGCGGCACCCTGCTGCAAATCCTGCTGAATGGTCGGAGCAGGCTGTTTCTGGAGCTCGGTCTCAAGATTTTTCATCCCTTCCTGCAGCACCTGCTGCACCTTGGCCAGATGGGCATTGGCGTCTTTGGCAGCATTGGATTCTGTCAGGATACGGTCAACATCAACGTAAAATGTTTCAGATTCGGAATTCAGCTGGCAGCCGGTCAGGGACATGGCCATCATCAATGCCAGGGCAGAAAAAACGGCAGAAAAACGTTTCATATATGCTTCCTTAATGCTTGATACAATGCATCAGGATAATGACTTGCCCCAAAAGCCAGGCTGGCTGCTCCCTTGGCAACAAAAAATACCCTGATTTTAAACAATTCTGTGCCTTTTCTTGCCCCAAAGGGCCGGTTTCGTCAATAGGCGGGCATTCCGGCAGAATGCTGTTCCGGGGGCCGGTACAAGAGGCAGTCCTGCCATATCAGAAGGGCCGTATCTATTGCTGCTGCAAGCCAGGGAAAACAAGGAAGCGCATATGCCGCCATCAGGAAATGTGCAGGCTTGAAATCTTTTCAGCCACTGCATACAGTTAGCCTGTAAGGCTTGAAGGAGCCATCCTTCTTCCAGAAGCGTACAGCTCCTCAAAACAGGAATGCACACCTTTTTCCCCGGAGGACCACAGTGAAATATCTTATTGTTGAAGATTTTTCCGGCCAGGCAGTTCCCTTTATCTTCCCGCGTCGTGTTGATCATGCTGATTTCTTTGAACAGCTTCCCTATGGCAAGGTCATTTCCGGAGGCTATGT
>CAVJEZ010000009.1:0-21128 GCA_963648625.1 Odoribacter splanchnicus | reverse complement strand
ATTGCCATGGAGATCCTGCGCCAGAACCCCGGCCCCCTGGATGCCGTTTTTGTGCCTATTGGCGGCGGCGGCCTGGCTGCCGGCGTTGGCGTCTATATCAAGGCCCTGCGTCCCGAGATAAAGGTCATCGGCGTGGAACCCGTGGATTCCGATGACATGCGCCGCTCCATTGCTGCCGGACGCCCTGTGGAAATGCGCGAAGTAGGCCTTTTTGCAGACGGCGTGGCAGTCAAGCTGGTGGGCGAGAAGACCTTTGAGATCTGCCGTGACTGCCTGGACGACATTGTCCTGGTGGATACGGATGCCATCTGCTCTGCCATCAAGGATATCTTTGAGGATACCCGCGTGGTAGCCGAGCCTGCCGGCGCCCTGTCCCTGGCAGGCCTCAAGGCCTATGCCAAGCAGAACGGCTGGCATGACAAGCGCCTGGCCTGCATTGTCAGCGGTGCAAACATGAACTTTGACCGCTTAGGCTATGTGTCTGACCGTGCAGCCATAGGCAGCCACAAGGAAGCGCTGCTGGCTGTTGACGTGCCCGAAAAAATCGGCTCCTTCAGGACGCTCATCCACACCATTGGCAAGCGCAACATTACCGAAGTGTGCACACGTTTTGCCGACCCTGAAAAAGGACATGTGTTCCTCGGCCTTTCCCTTTCCGATCCGGCTGAAAAGGAAAGCATCATGGAGGATATGCGCAAGCAGGGCTTCCGTGTCACCGACATGAGCAACAATGAGCTTGCCAAGCTGCATATACGCCACCTTGTGGGCGGCAATGCTCCCTGGATAGAGCACGAGAAGCTCTACCGCTTTGTCTTCCCCGAACATCCCGGCGCCCTGCTGAACTTCATGGACGCCATGCACATGAATTTCAACATTACCCTGTTCCAGTACCGCTACCATGGTGCAGATTTTGGCCGCGTGCTGGTGGGCATTGATGTTCCGGATGAAAAGCAGGACCTCTTTAACGACTTTTTGCAGAGAGTCAGCTCAATGGGCTACCCCTATGTGGATGAGACCGACAATGAGGCCTACCGCATATTCCTTGGCTGGCACGATGCAGAGAGGGCGTAAATAATCTGTCCTCTTTACGGCGCAAAATTTGCGGCATAAAAACTGCCATTCCGTTACAATTCTGATTTGCAGGAGTCTGCGATGAACATGACCACAGTAAAGACAGCTTTGTGTACGCTTGTTCTGTCCCTTTCAGTTGCTGTCCTGCCTGCTTATGCCGGCTCAAAGGTCAGCTCCCAGTGCACCTATAAAGGCATAAGACTGAACGGCAAGGTAAAAGTAGTGGAATACGGCGGCGATATCAAGGTAAAGGTCACGTCAAGCTTTCCTGACCTCAAGGTGCAGCAGGTAAGTAGCTTCCCCAAAAAATGCGGCCAGTGGCAGTTTGTGACAAGCTTTCCTGATTTTACCGTGCAGTTTGTGGATGCCTTCCCGGACATCACCATCAAGTACGTCAATGCCTTCCCCGGCAAGCCGTAAACTGCGCTTTTTGTACAGCATAAAATAATAAAGACCTCCGGTTTTGCATGCCGGAGGTCTTTTCTTTATATGGTTGAAAAATGTCAGAATCTTGCGGCGGCCCTGACGGACAATAGCAGAACCGGAATCAGGGCAAGCAGAAGATGCTGCCGCCTTGGCCGTGCAAACAGAATGCCCCAAAGTACAAGGCTTAAGCAGGTCGTAACAAAGGGGCCGAAGCGCATGAGTATGCCTCTTGCGCCGTTGCCCAGCATGGGTGCCATGGAATTAAAGGCCGTGTAGCTTGCATCCAGGAACTGGAAGGCTGCTCCGGCAAGGGCAAAGGCTGTACACATGCGTATGGTTGTTTTCTGCACATCGCTGAGAGGGCAGATGTCCTCTGCCGTGCCCGGGATAACAGCATCTTTACGTTTCTGCCTGTCCAGTTCCTTTGTCCCGGAAGAAAGCGGCTCAAGCTGCAAAAAGAAAAGGAGTGCCGCAATGCCGCCGGCAGGCATGAGGGCTGCACAGGCAGTCCTCCAGACGTGCTTTAAGAGGACCATGAGCACGTCTTCCTGCGAGAGCTGTGCAGGAAGGCCCAGAAAAGGCCAGTTGCTCAGCACAATGGACGATGCAAAGGCACAGGAGGCAGCAAGGCTTAAGACAGCCGCTATGGTGCTTTTGGTCATCATGGACGACTCAGTGTCCTTGTCCATCGCTGCAAATGACGTCCTGTAGACAGGACGGGCCAGAAGCCAGCTGATATAGAAAAGGACAATGGCGCCGGTCCAGGACAAAAAACCCGTTGTTGTGCCAAGCCACTGGGAAGAGAATGGCTCAAACGGAGCTGGCACCAGATCCGGCATGCAGGCTGGCAGGAACACAAGTGTAACCAGGCCTGTTCCGGCAACGGCCAGGACGCCCAGCACGCCTGTTGCCAGTCCGAGGACATGAAAGATTGCTGCTGTCTGCGACATGGCCACATGCTGCCTTTTGCGGCCCAGGAAAAGACAGAGGAAAACCATGAATGGCAGCACCAGGGCGCATTCCTGGGCAACGGACAATATGGCATAAGCTGCCTGCCAGACAGGCAGCCAGAATGGTTCTTGCATATAAGATACCTGAAAAGGGAAACTGTTCCGGAAAAACGTCCGGAATAAACGACCGGGCACGCTTTCCCGGGAAAGAGGGAAGAAGCAGGCCCTATAAGGCAGTTTTCAGGCAGAAAAGGGAGGATGAGATCCTGAAAGCCTGAAAAGCTTGTGGCTTTATAAGTCAGTTTTTGTCCAAACTCAAACATGAAAAGGCCCCTTTCCCAAAAGAGAAAGGGGCCTCGTATTTGCAGTTCAGTGAGCCGGACGATTATTCGTCCTCGCCCCACTTGATGAAGCCGGGATTGACATCCACCATGGCATTGACAATCAGTTCGACCAGGCCGCCGTAGGCGAAGCTGTTCTTCTCGAAGAGGTCATGCATTTCCAGAATGTCACGGATGGAGCCCTTGCAGTTGGAGCAGGGAGCACAGATGTACTTCTTGGTCTCGGGTCCGAGGCAGTCCTTGAAGGCTTCGCTGATCTGCCAGAACTTTTTGCGGCTGGCGATGTTGTTACGCCAGACGTTGCAGTTGTTGCGGGAAATGATGGCGAAGCCGGAACCGCCGCCGCAGCAGTAGTTGTTGACGCCGTGGCAGGGCATTTCGCGGAACTGCGGGGCAATGGCGCGCAGGATTTCGCGCTGGGGCTCAACAATGCCCATGAGGCGGACGATGTTACAGGGATCGTGCAGGGTCACGGGGAAGTTGTTGCGGGAAGGATCGAGCTTCAGGCGGCCTTCCTTGATGATGTTGTTCAGGGTGACGTAGCAGATTTCGCGGGGAACCTGCAGGTCGTAAGGAATGACGCGGTCAGCAATGACGTTCAGTGCCTTGGAGGCATGGCCGCATTCGCCGATGACGATCTTCTTGACGCCCAGCTCTTTTGCAGCCTGGAAGTGCTGCAGGGCGATACGGGCAGTCTGGGCATCATCGTAGAACACGCCGTAGTTCACGCCGTCATAGCCAAGCATCTTGCTTGACAGTGTCCAGCTCAGGCCAGCGGCATTGAAGATGAGGGAGAAGCAGGCGATGTTTTCAGGCCAGGCCATGACTTCGCCGGCATTGTGCAGGAGCAGGATGTCTGCACCCTTCTTGTCAAAGGGAGTCTCGATGCCCACGCCTGTGATTTCGGTGTAGTCCTCGTCGATGAACTCGACGTTGTCCTTGACAACATCGGGAGTCATGCCTGTGGAGGAACCGCGCTGCTGCTGCAGCTCGGTGCCCTTCTCATGCAGTTCCTTGGGGGCAATGCCAAGTTCCTGGCTGAAGACCTTGCGCAGTTCGCGGGCAATCAGGCCGTTGTCAACGCCGATGGGGCAGACCTGGGCGCAGCGGCGGCACAGGTTGCAGCGGTAGGCAAGTTCGCCCAGGCGGACAACTGTCTTCCAGTTGAGGGGCATGTCGCCGTAGCGCAGCTTGGCGAGGGGCTCTTTCTTGATGTACTGGTGATAGATGCGGCGCAGTATCTCCGAACGGAAGTTGGGACGATACATGACGTTCTTGCCGCTCATCTCGTACAGGTGGCAGGCTTCGGAACAGGAGTTGCACTGGGCACAGCAGTCCATGCTGGCTTCGAGCATGTTGACAAAGGTCCAGTTGTTGTTCTTGTCAAACAGCTTCCTCATGCCGGACAGGAACTTGTCAACCAGCTCTTTTTCTTCCAGGGCATTCTTGGGACGGGGAATGTTCAGAATGGACACGCCGTCCAGCATGTCACAGCAGTAGTCCTTTTTCTGCTGTTCGGAAGGGGCTGCGTAGGGAAGAGGTTCTACATCGAGGGGCAGCTTGGGAAGGTCATTGTTGTCGTATTCAATGAGCTGTCCTTCGACAGTGGAAATATCTGTAATCTTCTGGATTGTTTTCATATAGCGTTCACCTCGTATGCTTGGCGCGTCCTACTTCTCGCCTTCCTGGCAGGGATAGCCGGAAGTGGCGACCTGTACCCATGTCTTGTCTTCGCCATTGGGATTGATATGGGGGGCAGCCCAGGTGCACTTGTACTGCAGGATGTCGTTGATGACAGCCTGGCGCTTCTTGCTTGTACAGGTGGCAATGTCTTCCCAGCGGATGTCATGGTAGAGGAAGTACTTCAGCAGGATGTGGCTCATGAAGGATACGGGGATGAGGATCATGAGGATGAAGCCAAGCACCATATGGACGATGAAGCCGCCGCTGCCGACGCCGACAAAATTGAAGGTCAGGGCATTGTAGACGAAGTCACCGGCACACTGGGCAAAGCTTGCATTGGTGAACCAGGTGATGAGGCCGGTCAGGCCGAACATGGCAAACAGGCCGATGGAGAAGAAGTGCTCAAAGGTAGAGAACATGCGCAGGCCTTCGTCTGTAAGACGACGGACCATGAGGCCGATGCCGCCGTAGAGCAGGCACAGGCAGCCCACAAGGGACATGATCTGGATGAACCAGTAAATCAGGCCGATGAGCCAGCCGTCAGGAGAACAGCCCAGCAGGCGCAGGATGGCAGCGATCACCAGGATGATGGCACCGCCCATGAGCAGGTACAGGCCTACATGGAAGGGGTAGGTGCGGTACCACAGAGGACGGTTGTGATGATAGGTGGCTTCCAGGAAGAGAACTTCCCTGAGCAGGAAGTAGATGTCGCCCATGTGGTCAACACTGTGCTTGTGTTCCCACCAGTTCACTTCTTCCATGTAGCTGCCACCGTAGGCGGCGCGTTTGCCTTCATGCGGAATGGGGTACAGTTCCCAACGAATATGGCTCGGCGTCTTGCTCACGTAGGCACGAATCTTCAGGAAGGACGTGACAATGAAGCCGATAAGGGCAAGATACCCCAGCAGGTAAAAGATTGTTATCATGCATGTACTCCGTATTTGCAGGCGCAATGCGCCCAAAGAATCCACGTGGACAGCGTCCCACGCTGGCAGTGTCCTTCTGCCGTTTGCCTGGACAAATTCACCCAATCCTTTTATTTGAATGTGGTTAAGAAACCAGAAAAACTGATTCCAATGTCTTGATCATATATGATTTTCGGAAAAAAGCAATGATAATACAGGACACGGGACGTCTGTATTCCTGAGTCCGGGGGTATGTAACTCCTTGTCCTTGGCTGTTTTATCCGTGGCGGCAAAACGTCACTGACCCTGTCCTGCATGGCAGTCATATTTTTGCTTTTGGAACATAAGGCAAAAGAAAAAGAGGAGGCATAAATCCTCCTCTTTTAAGAATCAAAACGTACTAAAGCCCTTTCTTGAGAACTGCCTTGATGCCCTGGATGGCCTGGCGGATGCGCTTGTTGTTTTCAATGAGCGCAAAGCGGACGTATTCATCGCCCATCTGTCCGAAGCCGATGCCTGGCTGCACGGCCACATGTCCTTCCTGCAAAAGCAGCTTGGAAAATTCCATGGACCCCATGGCCCTGAAGGGTTCGGGAATCCTGCCCCAGCAGAACATGGTGGCCTTGGGCGGCGTAATGGGCCAGCCCACGCGGTTCAGTCCGGCACAGAGCACGTCCCTGCGCTTGCGGTATTCGTCGCAAATCTTGAGCACGGCATCCCTTGGGGCATTAAGGCCCACAGTGGCAGCAATCTGGATAGGCTGGAAGATGCCGTAGTCAAGGTAGCTCTTGATCCTGGTGAGGGCATGCACCAGTGTCTGGTTGCCCAGGCAGAAGCCCATGCGCCAGCCTGCCATGGAATAGCCCTTGGTCATGGAGTAGAATTCAACACCTACGTCCTTGGCGCCCTTGGCCTGCAGGAAGCTGGGAGCTTCATAGCCGTCAAAGCACAAATCCGAGTAGGCCAGATCGTGAATGACCCAGATCTTGTGTTCCTTGGCGAATTCGACAATGCGCTCAAAGAAGGCAAGATCGACTGTGGCTGTGGTGGGATTCTGGGGATAGCTGATAATAAGCAGCTTGGGCTTGGGCCAGGTCTGCTTGGTGGCAAACAGAAGGTCCTCAAAGAAGTCCCTGTCCTCGGAGACTGGAATGCGGCGCACGTCCGCTCCGGCGATGACCGGTGCATATACATGGATAGGGTAGGTCGGATCCGGAGCAAAAACCACGTCGCCGGGATTGAGCATGGCCAGGCAGAGGTGAGCAAAGCCTTCTTTTGAGCCTATGGTGGCTATGGCTTCCTTGTCCGGATCCAGCTCGACGTTGTATCTTCTTGCGTACAGGTCGCAGATGGCCTTGCGCAGGTTGGGTATGCCGCGGGACACGGAGTAGCGGTGGTTGACCGGTTTGCGGGATGCCTCGCAGAGCTTGTCTACAATAAATTTGGGCGTGGGCAGATCGGGGTTGCCCATGGAAAGATCGACAATATCAATATTTTCGTGACGGAGTTTTTTCTTGATTTCGCCGACGACCGCAAATGCATAGGGAGGAAGGCGCTGTATTCTGTCGAACTCGAACATAACTGTCCTCAAAAAATAAAAAAGCCAGAAAGCTTTCCGTTTCAGGCCTGCTTGCTGGCATGACAAGTCAGGGATGGCGTGAAAACAATCATGACTGCTGATTGTGTGAGGTTTGCCGGGGGACAGACCCTTCTGGGAGCGACAGGATGTAACACTGCCGGAGGACATGTTCGCATCACGTCTCCGGCTATCCCGTCTTTTATGCGACTATACAGAGGTCCGGGCTGAAAAGTAAAGCATAAAAAAGAGGCCCTGCTGCATGGTGCAGGCAGGGCCTCTTAAACAGTCACTGTAAAAAACAGCTATTACAAATTGCCGGAGTTGTTATAGAGCGGTTCCTCGCGCAGTTCCTCAAGGAACTTGTCAGGACGCTCTTTCTGCTCGGGCACGGATATTTCGCTGTTGATGTACTGGCGCAGGCCCGTACCAGCCGGAATCAGGCGGCCCACAATGACGTTTTCCTTCAGTCCGGCAAGATAGTCGATCTTGCCCTTAAGGGAAGCTTCGGTGAGCACCTTGGTTGTTTCCTGGAAGGAGGCTGCGGAGATGAAGGAGGACGTGGTCAGTGATGCCTGGGTAATGCCAAGCACCATGGGCTCTGCCGTTGCAGGCTTGCGGCCTTCGGCGATGGCCTTCTGGTTGGCCGCATGGAAATCGGCCTTGTCCACATGCTCGCCTTCAAGCAGGCTTGTGCCGCCGGAGTCAAGCACGCATACCTTGCGCAGCATCTGGCGGACGATGGTTTCAAAGTGCTTGTCATCAATACCCACGCCCTGATGGCGGTAGATGCTCTGAATCTCGTTCACAAGATAGCTTGCCAGGTATTTTTCACCCTTGGTGCGCAGAATGTCATGCAGTTCGGGACTTCCTTCGGTCAAAGGATCGCCTGCTTCCACAAAGTCACCATCCAGGGCTGTGATATGCTTGCCTCTTGGCACCAGGTATTCCTTGTCCTCGCCGATTTCGGGGTGGACCACCAGTTTGCGCTTGCCCTTGGTCTCGCCTTCATGCTTGACGATGCCGGTGATTTCGGAAACGACGGCCATATCCTTGGGCTTGCGCACTTCAAAGAGCTCGGCAACCCTGGGAAGACCACCCACGATATCCTTTGTCTTGGACGTTTCACGGGGACGGCGGGCAATTGTCTGGCCCTGTGTGACCGTATCGCCGTCCTTGGCCATGACGACTGCGCCCACAGGCAGGAAGTAGACAGCCTCGGTCTCGATTTCGCCGTGCATCTGCTTTTTGATTTCGTCAGTTACAGGATCCACAATGGCAATGGCAGGCTTGAAGCTCGTTGTCTTGAATTCCTTCACCGTCAGGGTGATGTTGTTGTTCTCGTCAACGTTTTCCTGCACTGTCTTGCCAGGGATAAGGTCAACAAACTTAATAACGCCTTCTTCTTCGGAGATGAAGGAGTCATAGGTGGGATCCCATGTGGCAAGGACATCGCCCTTGGCAACTTCCTGTCCGTCCCTGACCAGGATGCAGGCACCGGAAGGAACATTTTCCTTCTGGATTTCGCGTCCCTGCGGGTCGATGACTACGAACTGGCCGCTCTTGTCAAGGACAACAAGCTGTCCTTCGGCATTGACGACCGTGCGCATGTGCTTGAACTGGATGCGGCCGGCATTCATGGCATCGGCCTTGCTTCGCTCAACCGTGCTGGATGCGGTACCGCCTATGTGGAAGGTACGCATGGTAAGCTGGGTGCCGGGCTCGCCGATGGACTGGGCTGCGATGATGCCCACTGCCTCGCCGATATTGACCAGATGTCCGCGGGCAAGGTCGCGTCCGTAGCACAGGGCGCACACGCCATGCTTGGCAGAGCAGGTCAGGGGCGAACGCACTGTGATATTGGTGACGCCCTTGTCGGTAAGGAGCTTTGCCTCAGCCTCGCCGATAAGCGTATTGGCAGGCAGAAGCTCCTTGTCGATATCGTCGGGATCCATGACAGGGTACAGCAGCACGCGGCCCAGAGCACGCTTGGCCAGAGGCGGACGGTTCTCGCCGCCTTCTGCCATTTCCGTGAGCTCTATGCCGTCAACGGTGTTGCAGTCATGTTCGGAGACAACCACGTCCTGCACGACATCCACCAGGCGCCTGGTAAGGTAGCCGGAGTTTGCCGTCTTCAGGGCGGTATCTGCAAGGCCCTTGCGGGCGCCGTGAGTGGAAGTGAAGTACTGCAGGACCGAAAGGCCTTCGCGGAAGGATGCCGTAATAGGCGTTTCAATGATTTCGCCGTTAGGCTTGGCCATAAGGCCGCGCATGCCGGCCAGCTGGCGCATCTGCTCCTGGTTGCCTCGGGCACCTGAGTTGGACATCATGTAGATGGAGTTGAAGCTCACATCGTCGATTGTCTCGCCGGTGGCAGGGTTGGTGCGTTTCTCGTGGCTGATTTCCGTCTTGATTTCATTGGAAATCCGTTCGGAAGCACGGGACCACACGTCCACGACCTTGTTGTATTTTTCGGTCTTGGTGATGACACCGCCGTTGTACTGTTCCTCAATGGCGTCAACAGCCTTCTGGCTTTCGGACAGGATGGCTTCCTTCTTGGTGGGAACCAGCATGTCCTTGAGGCCGATGGAGATGCCTGACTGGGTTGCGTATTCGTAGCCAAGGTTCTTGATGCGGTCGCACAGAAGTACAGTGGCCTTGATGCCGCAGGTCTTGTAGGTCACGTCCACCAGGGCTGCGATGTTTTTCTTCGTCAGCACCTTGTTGACGTGATCAAAGCTTAAGCCGTCCGGCAGGACGTTGCCCACAATGACGCGGCCTGGCGTCGTGTCATAGATTTTGCCGTCCTTCATGCGGACCTTGACGCAGCTTTGCAGTGTGACTGCGCCGTGGTCATAGGCCTGGATTGCTTCCCACGGCCCGCAGAAGGTCATGCCCTCGCCTGGCTCGAAGCGCTTGGCGGAGGTCATGTAGTAGAGGCCCAGGACCATATCCTGCGAAGGCACGATGATGGGGCCGCCGTTTGCAGGAGAAAGAATGTTGTTGGTGCTCATCATGAGCACGCGGCATTCTATCTGCGCTTCCACGCTCAGGGGAATGTGGACAGCCATCTGGTCACCGTCAAAGTCTGCGTTGTAGGCTGTGCAGACCAGGGGATGCAGGCGGATGGCCTTGCCTTCCACAAGCTGGGGCTCAAAGGCCTGGATGCCAAGCCTGTGCAGGGTAGGTGCACGGTTGAGCATGACAGGGTATTCCCTGACGACCTCGGCGAGAATATCCCATACTTCCTTCTCTTCGCGCTCCACCATCTTCTTGGCGCTCTTGATGGTGGTGGCAAGGCCTCTTTTTTCCAGTTCGGAATAGATAAAGGGCTTGAAGAGCTCAAGGGCCATCTTCTTGGGCAGTCCGCACTGATGCAGTTTCAGGTACGGGCCTACGCAGATGACGGAACGGCCGGAGTAGTCAACGCGCTTGCCCAGCAGGTTCTGACGGAAGCGGCCCTGCTTGCCCTTGATCATGTCAGACAAAGACTTCAGGTTACGTCCGTTGGTACCGGTGATGGCGCGTCCGCGGCGGCCGTTGTCAAAGAGGGCATCCACGGCTTCCTGGAGCATGCGCTTTTCGTTGCGGATAATGATTTCCGGGGCGCCAAGCTCCATCAGCCTTTTCAGGCGGTTGTTACGGTTGATGACACGGCGGTAGAGGTCATTGAGGTCAGAAGTGGCAAAGCGTCCGCCGTCCAGGGGAACAAGGGGACGCAGTTCCGGCGGTATAACCGGAATGACTTCCAGTATCATCCATTCAGGCTTGTTGCCTGACTCGATGAAGGCCTCAATAATCTTGAGGCGCTTGGTGATTTTCTTTTTCTTGGTCTGGCTCTTGGTCTCATCGCCCTCGCGATGAAGTTCCTCGCGCAGGCCCGGCAGATCCTGGCCAATTTCCTCAAGCAGGGTACGGATGGCTTCTGCACCCATGCCGACACTGATGCAGTCTTCGGAACCGAAGTGTTCCTTGATCTGCTGGTACTGTTCTTCAGAGATGACCTGCTTCTTTTCCAGGCTGGTCTGGCCGGGATCGAGGACGATGAAGCTGTCAAAATACAGCACCTTTTCGAGGTCGTTCATGGACATGTCGAGAAGGGTGCCGATTTTGGAAGGCAGTGTCTTCAAAAACCAGATGTGGGCCACAGGGGCTGCCAGCTCGATGTGTCCCATGCGCTCACGGCGCACCTTGGAAGCAATAACCTCAACGCCGCATTTTTCGCAGACAATGCCGCGGTGCTTCATGCGCTTGTACTTGCCGCAGTTGCACTCGTAGTCCTTGGTGGGACCAAAGATACGGGCACAGAACAGGCCGTCGCGCTCGGGCTTGAAGGTGCGGTAGTTGATGGTCTCAGGCTTTTTGACTTCGCCGTAGGACCATTCACGGATGACTTCCGGGGACGCTATGGAAATCTGTATGGCCTTCAGGTTGCGCACATTGGCGACATTTCCCGAAGTTCCGCGGTTGGAATAGAGATTGTCCATGCTCATATTCTGTATATTCCTTAGCCAGGGGACGGAGTGCATCCCCTGGCTCAAGCTGTATGTGTGCTGGAAGATCGTGCCTTCAGGCTAGCGTTCGTTGAAGGGAACAAGCCCGATGGGGCCGGGACGCTTTTTGCTCTCTTCCTGATGCAGCGTCACATTGAGGCCCAGGGACATAAGTTCCTTGACCAGGACGTTGAACGATTCGGGAAGGCCGGCTTCAAGGAAGTTGTCTCCCTTGACGATCTTTTCGTACATTTTGACACGGCCTGTGACGTCATCGGACTTGATGGTGAGGAATTCCTGCAGGAGGTAGGAAGCACCGTATGCTTCAAGTCCCCAGACTTCCATTTCACCAAGTCTCTGGCCGCCGAACTGTGCCTTGCCGCCCAGAGGCTGCTGGGTGACCAGGCTGTAGGGGCCGGTGGAACGGGCGTGGATCTTTTCGTCAACCAGGTGATGGAGTTTGAGCATGTACATGACGCCCACGGTGACCCTTCTCTGGAAGCGCTCGCCGGTACGGCCGTCGTACAGGACTGTCTTGCCGTCATCATCGTAGCCTTCCTGCCGGAGCCTTGCCCAGATTTCGTCCTCTGTGACACCGCTCTCGCCGGGCTGCCTGTGCTGCATGATGATGCTTTTCCTCATCCAGCCCCAGATTTCCTCTTCGGTAGCGCCGTCGAAGACAGGAGTCCTTGTAATGATGCCTGTCTTCAGCTTGCGCACGGCAGTCCTCAGGGTATCGTCATCCATTTCATCAACCATTTTGCTGATGTCCTCGGATGCAAAGATATCCTTTACTTCGTCGCGCACAACCTGCATGGCCTGGCCTGACTCGATCATGCCTGCCAGCTGGCGGCCCAGTTCCTTGGCGCCCCATCCAAGATGGGTTTCCAGAATCTGGCCGATGTTCATACGGGAAGGCACGCCCAGAGGATTGAGGACGATGTCCACAGGACGTCCGTCCGCAAAGAAGGGCATGTCTTCTTCAGGCAGGATCATGGACACGACACCCTTGTTGCCGTGACGTCCGGCCATCTTGTCGCCCACGGAAAGCTTACGCTTGATGGCCACATAGACCTTGACCATGCGCACAACGCCGGGAGCCAGGTCGTCTCCTTCGGTCACCTTGTCGCGCTTGGAATCATAGACCTTCTTGATGAAGGCAAGCTGGGCATCGTATTCCTCAAGGATCTGGGCCACCTGGTCATTGACTTCGCGGCTCTTGAAGAGGTTCGCAAATTTTTTGACCGGAAGGATGGCTATATGCTCGGCTGTCAGGGAGGAGCCGGCATCCACCAGCGTCTCTGAGGGATGCTTGGGATGCATTACGGTCTGCACAACCTGCTTGCCCAGCACAATGGGGGAGAGGCGCTTGCGGAAGCTGTCGCCAAGAATGCGGATGTGATCGTCTTCCTTCTGGTTCAGGATATCGATCTCATGCTGCTCTATGTTCTTGGTGCGCTCGTCTTTCTCGCCGGTGCGGCGGTTGAAGACCTTGACGTCGATGACAGTGCCTTCAACTCCCGGAGGTACCTTGAGGGAGGTGTTTTTTACATCCTTTGCCTTGTCGCCGAAGATTGCCCTGAGCAGCTTTTCCTCGGGAGTAAGAAGCGTCTCGCCCTTGGGCGTAATCTTGCCCACAAGGATATCGTCAGTCTTGACAGAGGCACCTATGCGGATAATGCCGGATTCGTCCAGGTTGTGGCGCATGTCCTCGGAGACGTTGGGAATATCGTTGGTGATTTCCTCGGGTCCGAGCTTGGTGTCACGGGCAACAACTTCGAATTCCTCGATGTGGATGGACGTAAAGATGTCTTCCTTGACCACCTTCTCGGAAATAAGGATGGCGTCTTCGTAGTTGTAGCCGCACCAGGGCATGAAGGCGACGGTGAGGTTTTTGCCAAGGGCAAGCGTGCCGTCCTCAATGCCTGGACCGTCAGCCAGAACGTCGCCCTTCTTTACCTTCTGTCCGGGCATGCAGGTGGCCTTCTGGCCGAAGCACGTATTCTGGTTGGACTTGTGGTATTTGAGCAGATCGTAGGCACGGATGCCGTTTGTTTCGGGATAGATGCCGCCTTCGTAGCTGACAATGATGCGGTCGGCATCGGCGTACTTGACTTCGCCGTCAGCAGGGGCAACCAGGCAGGCGCCGGAGTCCCTGGCCACAGTCACTTCCATGCCTGTGCCCACAAGGGGACGCTCGGAGCGCAGCAGCGGCACAGCCTGCCTCTGCATGTTGGAGCCCATCAGGGCGCGGTTGGCGTCATCGTGTTCCAGGAAGGGAATGAGGGCTGCCGAAATGGAAACCATCTGTCCGGGAGCCACGTCCATAAGAGTGACTTCTTCCTTGGGAACAACAGTCACATCGCCGCGGGCACGCACGGTCAGATAGTCGTCAAGCAGCCTGCCTGCCTCATCGACCCTGGCATTGGCCTGGGCAACAACCTGCTCGCCTGTTTCGCGCGTGGCATCCAGGTTGAATATCTCATTGGTTTTGACGCAGTCGCGCACCACGCGGTAGGGCGTTTCAATGAAGCCGAACTCATTGACCTTGGCGTATGTCGTCATGGACACGATAAGGCCGATGTTTGGTCCTTCAGGCGTCTCAATGGGGCAGATGCGGCCGTAGTGCGAGGTATGCACGTCGCGCACTTCAAAGCCGGCACGGTCCCTGGTGAGGCCGCCGGGGCCAAGGGCTGACAGACGGCGCTTGTGCGTCACTTCGGACAGGGCGTTGGTCTGGTCCATGAACTGCGACAGCTGGCTTGTGCCGAAGAACTCCTTGAGCACGGCAGCAACCGGCTTGGGGTTGATGAGATCATGAGGCATCAGGGTGCTTGTTTCCTGAGAGCTCATGCGCTCCTTGATGGCACGCTCCATGCGGACCAGGCCTATGCGGTACTGGTTTTCCACCAGCTCGCCGACCAGGCGCACGCGGCGGTTGCCCAGATGGTCAATATCATCGGGTGCGCCGTTGGTGTCCTTCAGGCGGCAGAGTTCCCTGATGGCACGGATGATATCCGAGTCCATAAGGGTGCGGCACTGCATCTTGCCACCCTTGCCATCGTCAACAAGGCATTCCTCATCGCTGATCCCGAGACGCTGGTTCAGCTTGTAGCGGCCTACAGGTGAAAGATCGTAGTAGTCCAGGTTGCGGAAGATGTTGCCAAAGAAGTTGGTGGCAATTTCGGGGGTAGGCGGAGAGGAAGGACGCAGGCGGCGGTAGATCTCTTCCTGTGCCTTGGTAGTGTCCTCTGCCTTGTCGCTCATAAGAGTGTCACGGATACTGGAAGAGGTATGCGTGCCCTTTGTATGCAGGACAGTGACGGACTGTACGCCGGCATCACGCAGGAGGCCGAGCAGTTCGGGCGTAATTTCCTGAGCCATTTCGCCCAGAATTTCGCCGGTATTGGGATCGAGAATGTCATCGCCCAGGAAAAGTCCGACAATTGTGTCCGGGCGCACCTCGATGGCAGGCATGTTTTTGCAGATGTTTTTCCAGTTGCGGACCGTAACTGCCTTTCCTGCCGTTGCCAGCTGGTTGCCTTCCTTGTCAAAGACATCGCTGTAGGAAGGTTCCTTGTGGAGATAGTCGTCCAGTCCTTCCTTGGTTGCGTATTCGGGCTTCACAGCCATAAAGAGCGCATCCGGCTCAAAGACAGCCCCGTCCCTCTTTAATTCCTCGGGAACCCGGAGATAAAAGGTCTCACGCTCATCCCTTGGATAGAATGTATCAAGGATGTCTTCCTTGCTCATGCCCATAGCCTTGAACAGGATTGTGGCGGGCATTTTGCGGCGGCGGTCTATGCGGACATAGAGAATGTCCTTGTGGTCGAAGTCAAAATCAAGCCAGGATCCGCGCATGGGAATAACACGGCATGAATAGAGAAGCTTGCGGGAAGCATGCGTTTTGCCGCCGTCGTGCTCGAAGATAATGCCGGGTGAGCGCTGCAACTGGTTGACGATGACACGCTCTGTACCATTGACAATAAAGGTGCCTTTTTCCGTCATAAGAGGAAGGGTACCAAAATAGATATCCTGTTCCTTCATATCACGAACGGTACGTTCGCCGGCTTCGTCCGTTTCATACGTTTCAAGACGCACCTTGATGCGGACGGGTGCTTCATACGTCAGGCCCTTGGAGATACATTCGGCCTGATCGTACTTGGGCTCCTGTATTTCATACCCTTCGAACTGAAGAGAAGCGGTCTTGTTAAAATCCTCTATCGGGAAAACAGTGTGGAAAACGCCTTCCAGTCCCACTTCAGGATTTCTGTCTTCGGGCTTGACGCCATCCTGAAGAAATTTTGTATAACTGCCGAGCTGCAGCGTAAGCAGATGCGGGATGGGCGTTTCGACCTTAATCTTGCCAAACTGCTTGATGAGTTGTCCCATGCGATGATCCTCGAAGGTAGGTTATGAGTCTGCGAAGTGCGTAAAACGGACCGCAGAAACTCTTCTGCATATGGGCTTGTCACTTGCGTTGGTGCCAGGGCGGCGAGCAGTGCCGGATCCGGTCCTGGCTTTTACAAATGCAAAAAACGGCGCAAAAAAGCGTCTTCCTGCTGAAGTAAGTTAGTTCATTGGGAAGTACCGTAGCGTCGTAACTTTATGGAGGGTGCTGGAATTATTGATAATCCCCTCCGGACATATTGGATGAATTAAGAGTAGGCAATGACCCTGATGGAACAGAGCGTATGACATCTCCCCCTGCCGTATGCCTAGGAATTTCAGGCCGGGTACCCTCTGTACAATGTCCTGCCCATGGGCAGACCCTTTGTACATGCGGTTGTCCGTACATAAATTTCCTGGTGCAGGCACGGCATGTAAAAACTAAGCTTTTCTACTTAGCACAGAAAAATCTGAAAGACAATGTCAAAATCGGGGAGAGGGCAAAAAAAAAGTGGAGGCAGTTACAAAGAGCTGCCTCCACTATAAAATTGAAAGAACTTACTTCACTTCCACGACAGCGCCGGCTTCTTCCAGCTGCTTCTTGGCAGCTTCGGCATCGTCCTTGGAAACGCCTTCCTTCAGGGTGGAGGGCAGGTTGTCAACCTTGTCCTTGGCTTCCTTCAGGCCGAGGCTGGTCAGGGCGCGCACAACCTTGATGACAGCGATCTTGTTGGCGCCGGCTTCCTTCAGGACAACGTCGAATTCGGTCTTTTCTTCAGCAGCAGGAGCGGCAGCGCCGGCAGCAGGAGCAGCGGCAACAGCAACAGCGGGAGCAGCGGCGGAAACGCCGAACTTTTCTTCGAGTTCCTTGATCAGTTCGGAAAGTTCCAGAACGGACATGGAGGAAATAAATTCAATTACTTCTTCTTTGGTAGCGGCCATGGTATTTCTCCTAGGAAATATCTTTCTGAGAATGGGTTAAGCTTCTTTGGCTTTCTGCTCTTCAATAGCCTTCAGTGCATAGAGCAGGCCACGCACTGTATTGGCAAGCAGGCTGACAAAGTTGGTGGGTACTGCGTTCATGGTAGCAAGCAGCTGTGCCAGCAGCTGTTCGCGGCCGGGCAGCTTGGACAGTGCCTCGACATCAGCCAGCGAAAGTGTTTTGCCATCGAGGCTGCCGCCGCGGATGACAAGTGTCTTGCTGTCTTTTGCGAATGTGCTGATTGCTTTGGCTACCTGAACAGGATCCTCGAAACCAAGGGCAACACCGGTGTTGTCATGGAATTCATTCTTGACAGCATCGTGCTTGGTGTCGGTGAAAGCAATACGGCCCAGAGTGTTTTTAATGACGTGATATTCGCCACCTGCTTTGCGCAGGGCCACTCTCAGGTCGGTCGATTCCTCCACCGTCATACCCTTGAATTCAGTCATAACGGCTATGGAAGCAGATTCGGCCTTGGCCTTCATTGCTTCAATAATAACCGCTTTCTGTGACCTATCCACGTGAATCTCCTCACGTTAGGGTTGCCAGGGGGAACCGAGCCGGAAGTCTGGGCAGGGTTTATATCCCGATGCAGGGATTACCCGCCGTCTTCGACTCAATTCCTCATTCCATTGCCGAAGGAGAGAGACTCTCCTTTTTTGAGTGAGAGGCTGTCAGAAACAAGCCTCTCTTACTCATCCGAGAACCTGCAAGCAGAAATTAGCTGGCAGGAGTCTCAAGAAATTTCTTGACCTGAGCCATGTCCACCTTGTAGCCGGGGCCCATTGTGGTGGAAACAGTCATGCTGATCATGTATGTGCCTTTGGCAGCAGAAGGCTTCAGGCGGTTGACAGTGTCAAGCAGGGCTTTCAGGTTGCCGACAATCTTGTCGGGACCGAAGCTGACCTTGCCAAGGGGAGCGTGCAGCACGCCGGCCTTGTCAACACGGAAGTCCACGCGTCCGGCCTTCAGTTCTGTAACTGCCTTTGTGACGTCCATGGTCACTGTGCCGGTCTTGGCATTGGGCATAAGTCCGCGGGGGCCCAGCTGGCGGCCGATGCGGCCGACAAGAGCCATGCAGTCGGGGGTTGCGACAGCTGCATCAAAATCGAGGAAGTTTTCATCCTTGATTTTGTTGACGAGGTCTTCATCACCCACGAAATCTGCACCGGCGGCCTTGGCTTCAGCCTGCTTTTCGCCCTTGCAGAAAACGGCCACGCGTACTTTCTTGCCGAGGCCGTGGGGAAGGGTGCAGGCGCCGCGCACCATCTGGTCAGAATATTTGGGATCGACGCCAAGGCAGATGGCGACGTCTACCGTTTCATCAAATTTTGCATAGGAAGCGGCGAGGGACTTGCTCACTGCGTCCTGGATGGAGAAACGATCCTCAGGACGGATATCCTTGAGGGCATTTGTAAGTTTTTTGCCGTGCTTGGGCATTGTTGTTTCCTTATGGGTATCTCCTGCCCTGTGCATACTGCGAGCAACTGGGCAGTGCAATTGATAACAATGTCAAAAGACGCAAGTCTACTTGACGTCAACACCCATGCTGCGGGCGGTGCCTTCGATGGTCTTCATGGCAGCTTCAAGGGAAGCGGCATTCAGATCGGGCATCTTCAGCTTGGCGATTTCCTCAACCTGGGCCTTTGTCAGCACGCCGACCTTGTTGCGGTTCGGCACGCCGGAAGCCTTTTCCAGCTTGCAGGCTTTCATAATCAGCACGGAAGCAGGAGGCGTCTTGGTGATAAAGGTAAAGGAACGGTCAGCATATACGGTGATGATCACAGGAATGATCATTCCCTTCTGGTCCTGCGTGCGGGCATTGAATTCTTTGCAGAAGCCCATGATGTTCAGACCATGCTGACCAAGTGCAGGACCAACCGGCGGGGAAGGATTAGCGGCCCCAGCGGGGATCTGCAACTTGACTTTGGCGACAATTTTCTTGGCCATGAGATTATATCCTTAACTTACTAAACAGGCGCATGGCTTACCATGGCCTGTCTTTGTTGCTGCCCCTGTTGCTGACGGGACTATTCTTTGGAAACCTGGACAAAGTCAAGTTCAACCGGCGTCTGGCGTCCGAATATGGAAACGGAGACACGCAACTTGCCTTTTTCGTAGTTCACCTCTTCCACATTACCGTTAAATCCGGAGAAGGGACCATCAATAATGCGAACTTCCTCGCCCTGATCAAAGCTGAATTTGGGACGCGGACTATCCTGGCCTGTCTGCACACGTGACAAGATAGATTCGACTTCTTCTTCCTTAATAGGAGTTGGATCGTTTTTGGCCCCGATAAACCCTGTCACCTTGGGTATATTCTGTACCAGGTTCCAGGAGTGGGGCTCCATTTCCATCTTCACCATGACATAGCCGGGATACAGCTTGCGTGTGGTGGTACGTTTGTTTCCTGTTTTCTTGCTGAGCTCGATTACCCGCTCGACAGGGACTATACAATCGTGGATGAGGCCGTTGTCCTCACCTCTGCGAATTATTTCCTTGATTGTCTTCTCGACACGCTGCTCAAAACCAGAATACGTATGCAGGAGGTACCAGCGTGCACGCTTTCTGGGTTTGCCTGCTTCCTCTTCTGTGATGATTATTTCGTCCATTGATTTTCCTGGCCGTCAGTTTAGGAGAGGAACGACTTGATGAGTGACGACAAAGCGAGATCAACAAGTCCGAGAATTAGGGCCATGACTGCCACAAAACCAAGAACCGCAAAGGTTGCCTTACGTGTCTCAGCTATTGTGGGCCACGTCACCTTGCGCAATTCAGCCCTGGAGTTTTCAACATAGGTGAAAAAACGCTTGAATACGTTAGGAGCCTGTTCAGCTTCCTGGGCCTTCTGTGTCGTTGTGGTTTTTGTAGCCATGGCAAACTCAAGGTGTAAAAAATGGCAGGGCAGGAGGGATTCGAACCCCCAACATGCGGTTTTGGAGACCGCCGCTCTAGCCGTTAGAGCTACTGCCCTGCACTGCAGGGGGAAGGAAGTTTTCCTTCCCCCTGAGAGATATGTTTATCGAACTTCGCGATGTACTGTGTGACGCTTATCCCACGGGCAGTACTTTTTGCGCTCAAGACGCTCCGTGGTATTCTTCTTGTTCTTGAAGGAAACGTAGTTCTTACGTTTGCACTCAGTACAAGCGAGGGTGATTTTTACTCGCATAGCGTTACTCGATGATTTCAGTCACAACGCCGGAACCAACGGTGTGGCCGCCTTCACGGATAGCGAAGCGGAGTCCCTGGGCCATGGCGATGGGATTGATAAGTTCAACGGTGAAGGTGCTGTTATCGCCGGGCATAACCATCTCGACGCCTTCAGCCAGCTGGATGATACCGGTGATATCAGTTGTACGGAAGTAGAACTGGGGACGGTAACCGCTGAAGAACGGGGTGTGACGGCCGCCTTCTTCCTTGGAGAGGACGTACACTTCGGACTTGAACTTCTTGTGAGGAGTAATGGTCTTGGGTGCAGCGAGAACCTGGCCGCGTTCAACTTCGTCACGCTTGGTGCCGCGGAGGAGGGCGCCGATGTTGTCGCCGGCTTCACCCTGATCCAGCTGCTTGCGGAACATTTCAACGCCTGTGCAGGTGGTCTTGGTGGTAGGCCTGATGCCTACGATTTCGACTTCGTCGCCAACCTTGATGACGCCGGTTTCTACACGGCCGGTAACGACGGTACCGCGGCCGGAGATGGAGAACACGTCTTCGATGGGCATCAGGAAGGGCTTGTCAAGCTGGCGGACAGGCTCGGGAATGTAGGTGTCAACGGCATCCAGCAGCTCAAAGATGGGCTTGCAGGCATCGTCGTCGAGGCTGTCGGCATTCAGGGCGTTCAGAGCGGAGCCCTTGATGATCGGAATGTCGTCGCCGGGATAGTCGTAGGAGCTCAGGAGCTCACGCACTTCCATTTCCACGAGTTCGAGCAGTTCGGGGTCGTCAACCAGGTCGCACTTGTTCAGGAACACGACGATGGCAGGCACGCCGACCTGACGGGCGAGCAGAATGTGCTCACGGGTCTGGGGCATGGGACCATCGGTAGCAGCAACAACCAGGATGGCACCATCCATCTGGGCAGCGCCGGTGATCATGTTCTTGATGTAGTCGGCGTGGCCGGGGCAGTCAACGTGAGCGTAGTGACGTGTTGCGGTCTCGTACTCAACGTGAGCGGTGGAGATGGTTATACCGCGAGCCTTTTCTTCGGGAGCCTTATCGATCTCATCGAAGGGGATGAAGCTGCCGGAGTTCTTCAGACTGGCAATTTTGGTGATAGCAGCTGTCAAAGTGGTCTTGCCATGGTCAATGTGAC
>CAVJEZ010000008.1:0-21408 GCA_963648625.1 Odoribacter splanchnicus | reverse complement strand
CACGGCCGCCATTCCTGTGCTTGTAGGGCTGGCCTTTGTCATGCGCTGCCAGGTTGTCCTGGACGGATCCCTTATAGCACGCCTGGTCTTCCTTCTCTTAGGCTGCGGCCTTGGCCTGACCATTGCCAATGTGGCCAACGAGCTTTTTGACTACGTGCTTGGTGTAGACAGCCAGGAAGACAGCATAGGCGGAACAGGCGTGATCCAAAGCGGCCTTATTTCCTGCCGCGAGCTTTTTGTGGCCGTACTGCTTTTAGTGGCAGCAACACTTGCTGTCGGTGTCGGTCTTGTGTACACGCTGCCCGCTTCCCTGCGTCCCATCCTTCTTGTGCTGACCCTGTTTGCAGTGGCCTCGGCTGTCTTTTATGTCGCTCCTCCCATACGCTACGGGCACCGTGGTCTTGGCGAGGTCATGGTTGGCATCAATATGGGCTTTATCATTGTCAGTGCCTCAGCCACCATCCTGGCGCAGAGCTTTGACATCCGCTCGCTTGGCGTGGCGCTGCCGGTAGTGCTCATGGTGGCAGGCATACTCTACTATCAGAGCCTGCCTGAAATAGAGACTGATGCCAGGGCCGGCAAGAAAACCCTGGCCAACATCCTGGGCAAGGATCATGCCCTTTTGGTGTTCAGGCTGTGGTGGCCCCTGACCTGGTGCAGCATGATGAATCTCTTCCTCTGCGGCCTTGCCGGCTGGCCTGTCTTTTTCTGCCTGGTCTCTGCCCCGTTGTGGTGGAAGGCGCAGTATCTTGTTGCAGAGAGAGGAGACGGCGACTGGCTGCCTCTGGACAAGTACGGCTACCTTGTCCGCTTATGCTATCTGATCAGCGGTGGCGCCTTAATCTGGGGCGTTGCCTGGCTGTAGCAGAACAGAACAGTAGCGTCCTTGAGGACGCAAAAAACAGAAAAACTCTTTCCGGGGAAGGCATGGCCTTCCGGGAAAGAGTTTTTTGCTTTCACACTGCATCCTTGCGGCTGCCGCCCGGTCGGGATCAGAGGATGCCGGTACATCCCCTTGCAAAGCAGATGCATCCGGCAGCAAAAATAAGGAAGCGCAGGATGCGCCTGAAAGATTCCTGGTTGATGCGCCTGGCAACGGGGAGCCCGCAAACCATGCCCAATACGGTTGCAGGCGCGCCCAGAAGGGCATGGTGCAGGACATCGGCAGTATAGAGATCTGCCGTATAGTGGCAGATCATGGTCAGAAGGCTTGCCAGAAGCGTAAAGAGGTTCATGGTGGCAAGCGTTTCCAGATGCCCCCAGCCGGCATACAGGGAATAGATGGCAACAGGCGGATTGCCAAAGCCTATGGATGTATTGATGAGCCCTGAAAAAAAGCCGGCAACAGTACCTGTAGCAAAGGAATCCTTGTTTCCTTCAGATGAGCGTTTTCCCTTCCAGAGAACAAAGAGCACCATGACAGCGCCTGTGACAAGCTGCAGAATGGCTGACGGCGTTATGAGCAGAATAAAGAGGCCTGCAAGGGATCCAGGGATGGCGCCTGCTGTAAGGGATTTGAGAGAGCTTAGGAGGGTATGGCGCCAGTATGCAAGGGTCATGGCTGCCGAAATGATGGCGACACAGATGCAGGTTGCAGGCACAAGAGTCTGGGACTGCATGCATCCCGCATAGATCGGCAGGGCAACCATGGCAGCCCCCATGCCGCCTACGCTGTTGACAAAGCCGCCCAGAAACCAGGCCAGGGCAAAAAGCCACAGGGATGTGTCTTCAAACATGATGTCCTCTTTGCTGAACAGGCGTAAGCCCTGAAAAAGAATTCAGGCAGGCTGCGTAGTCTTGCGGCCTGCCTGGATGGGGTTCCTGCCTGTGCCTTCAGGCACAGGCAGGGTGAGGAGGAATAGGAACGATGGCTTAATAACCGCCCACTATGCACAGGGGCACTGCGGGAACGTAGGTGATGAGCAGCAGTACCAGGATCATGAGGCCGATCATTGGCAGGGCAGCCCTGGCAATGGAGGTAATCTTGGTATTGGAAATGCCGCTGGCCACGAAGAGGTTGACGCCAACCGGAGGCGTAAGGAAGCCGATGGCCAGGTTGACAACCATGATGACGCCAAAGTGCAGTGGGGATACGCCGACGCCTGTGACGATGGGAAGCAGGATGGGAGTCAGGATGACGATGGCTGCCAAAGCTTCCATGAAGACGCCGACGATAAGCAGCAGGATGTTGATGATAAGCAGGATCAGGATCTTGCTGTTGGTGAAGCCAAGGATGGCGCGGGCAATGGTTCCGGGCACGTCTTCAATGGTCATGATGTTGCCGAAGATGGTGGCCATGGCCATGAGGACGATAATGGTGGCTGAGGTCTCGGCTGATTCAACGCAGCATTCGCACAGCTTGCGGAAGTTGATTTCCCTGTAGATGAAGACGCCGACTATGATGCCGTAGAAGGCTGCCACGGCAGCAGCTTCTGTGGGTGTCATGAAGCCGCCGTAAATGCCGCCAAGCACGATAACGGGAACCATGAGGGCCCACTTGGCATCCCAGAAAGCCCTGGTCAGTGTCTTGGAGTTACGCTCTCTCTGCTCGCCCTTCCAGCCCTTGCGCTTGGAAATCCAGTAGGAATAGCTCATGAGCACAATGCCGCAGAGGATGCCTGGGATAATGCCGCTGACAAAGAGGTCGCCAATGGAGACCTGGGCCGAGATGCCGTACACCACAAAGGGGTTGCTGGGCGGAATCATAACGCCCAGTGCGCCGGCCGATGCCACAATGGCGCAGGCAAAGGCCTTGTCGTAGCCGCGCTCAAGCATGGCCGGAATGGTCAGCGAGCCGATAGCTGCCACAGTGGCAGGGCCGGATCCGGAAATGGCACCAAAGAACATGCAGGTGACGACAGTAGTCAGGGCCATGCCGCCGTAGAGGCCGCCTATCATTTCATCGGCCAGTGTCAGCAGGCGGGTAGAGAGGCCGCCTGCACCCATGAACACACCGGCAGCGATAAAGAAGGGGATGGCCATGATGGGGAAGTTGTCCAGGGATGTGAAGGCAACCTGGGAGATGTACTGCAATGGCAGCGTGTCGGCACAGATGATGGTTGCCAGGGAGGAGAGGCCAAGGCCTATGGCAATGGGCACGCCCAGGACACATAAAAGAATGAAATAGCCAAAGAGTGCCGGCAGGGGCGCGATGTAGTCATAGAGGACAGGAAGGCCTGGGCAGTTCAGGGCCAGCATAATGGGGTACATGGGCAGGCCCAAGACAAGGAAGAGGACTATGCCCAGGATGGAGTCCTTTGCACCGCAGATCTTGCACTGCCTGTACAGATCCTGGAGAAGGCGCAGGCTCATGAGGCCAAAGCCGATGGGCAGGATCAGGTACGGAATGAGATAGGGAATACGGGTTGCCGTAGTGTATTGAGGGAACTGGATGAGGCGTTCAATCTGTGACCAGCCTGTGATGGCTATGACCAGGGTGAGAAGCAGGAAGCATCCGTGCACGACGATCCAGCTTATGTCCTGCCAGCGCTTGGGCATCTTGTCATAGATGATGTCTATGCGGATGGAGGAGCGCTTCTTGATGGCCACACAGAGGGCCAGATAGGTGATCCAGATGAAGATGTACCGTGACACTTCTTCCGTCCAGACCATGGCACCGGCTGTTTCGAGAACTGAGCTGACTATGTAGCGATAAAATGTCTGTAGGGTAATGAAGCAGATAATGGCGATCAGCCCGACGACAAGGAAAATCTTTTCAAAGTTGTCGTCCAGCCAGCCCAGGATGGAAGGCTTCTGGCCTTCATTGTTTTGGCAGGTCTGTACGGAGGCGGTCATGGGAAAACCTCATGCGGTTAATAACTGTTGCGAGAAAATAACCTTGGCTTAAGAGGGGGAAGAGGGAGCCCTCTTCCCCCTGTCTCAGCATTGATAAAAAACTACTTCTGGGTGTCGGCGATCATCTTGGTGAGCTCGGCAGGAATCTTCTTGCCGAATTCATCGCGCACGCCCTGGGTCATCTTGTAGAGTTCGGCAAATTCGGCATCGGAGAAGTTATGCACCTTGGCGCCGTTCTTGACGAAATTCTTCAGAGCTTCGTCTTCCAGCTTGGGAGAGATGGAACGTTCCCAGGCAAGGGCTTCGGCAGCAGCTTCGCGCAGGATCTTCTGCTGTTCGGGCTTTAAGCTGTCGAACTTGGCCTTGTTCATCAGCAGGAAGTGCATGGAGTAGTTGTGACGGCTGTCGGTGACGTACTTCAGAACTTCGGAGTGCTTGGCTGCGTCAAGAAGGCCGTAGGTATTGCCTTCGCCGTCAACGGTGCCCTGCTGCAGGGCGGTGTAGGTTTCACCCCAGGCGATGGGGGCGGGGTTCATGCCGAAGGCCTTGGCAACAGCCACTTCAACAGGAGAATCGGTGGTACGAACCTTCAGGCCCTTGAAGTCAGCAGCCTTTTCGATGGGGCGGTTGGCTGTGCAGAAGCTGCGGTAGCCGTATTCGCTGGTCATCAGCAGTTCGAGGCCGATAGAGTTGCAGAGCTTTTTGTAGTAGGCACCGAGCTCGCCATTGTCCAAAGCCTTGTACAGGTTTTCCTGGTACTTGGGGTTGGTCACATAGGGAAGGTCGAGAGCCATGAAATGAGGATGGAAGCTGGCCAGGTTGGGGGTGGAGCTGGAGGAAAGATCCAGCGTGCCGGCCTGGGCTGCTTCGGTGGTTACGCGGTCAGATCCGATCTGGCAGTTGCCGAAGATGGCAATTTTCATGGTGCCTTTGCTTTTTTCAGCGACCAGCTCGGCAAACTTCTCGTAACCCAGGGTTACGTTATTGCCCGGGGCCATGGGATGTCCCAGACGCAGTGTCATGGGACGGGCGGCCTCTGATGTGCTTGCACTGAAGAGGAAGCCGAAGGCTGCCAGAATGGCAGCGCAGAGGAATAATTTTTTCATAACATACCTCAATGCATTGAAGGGATGGGGAAGGATCATGCGACCCTTGTATATGAAGTGACCGGGCTTCCCCCTCCTCGGGAAAGGGGAAGCGTTTTTGCCTGTTAATGTTGCATTTATGCAACGCTTTATTTTTCAAGAGCAGCTAACAATTTTGATAGTAATAAAACGGACTGCTTCCTGGGTGCGGTATAAGCCGGCACTGGCATGTGCAACAAGGCAGTGCGGCTTGCCGTGCAGATTATGCTAGCTGGCCAGGCGTGCGAGAATTTTGTCCGGCAGTATCCGGCAGAATTGCTCTCCGTATGACTATGCGCCAAAAAGCACATAATAAAATGTAGCTGCACACTGTGAAATTTCTAAAGCAAAAAATGTGCCGTACAGCACAGACGCTGTTCGCCCTGCCGGAAGGATAATGTTTTTTGCGTTAAAGGTGGCTTTTGCAGGTCCTGGTGCTTAAAACGGAATGCCTGAGGGGCAGTAATGGTGTGTTTGTGAAAGAGTTCTTTTGCGGCAGGTTCTTTTTGCTGCCAGACATGATGGACAGCATGCTTGCTCTTTTCTTTCACAAGTTCCTTTTTTTCTTTTGCAGGTGTTTTTTCGCCTGGCTGCTTGTCGCTGAACAGTTTGAATCTGTTTCAGAATGAAAAATGTTGCAATAATGCAATGGCTACCAGAAAAGACAGTGCGTTATTGCATTATTTCTTAACGCTAATAGAAATTATTCACAAATATGAGTAAAAAATACGCTGAGTATGGCAAATTTTTCATTTAGGAACGATTTCTGCATACAGGAAATGGCAGAGAGAGCATGGTCCTTCTCCTGCATCATGCAGGGACACCCTGCCTGATCCTGTATGCGATGCCTTTTTGATTTTTGAAAAGGCTTCCTTTCCCCTAAAAACAAAAAGGATGATATGATGAAGATCTTTGATTTTCGTTTCCGTCCCAATACCAAGGAAATCCTTGACGGCATAGCCAACTCTGCCATGTTCAAGGCTTCCTGCGAGGCCAGCGGCTTTGACAAGCGTGTTGCCCAGACCTTGCCCGAAATTGTGGATGACCTGAAAAAACGCGGCGTATGCGGCGGCGTCATTACAGGACGCGACTGCGAGACAACCTACGGATCGCCGGCCAACAACGGCAGCGTCCTGGAATTCTGCCAGGCCTATCCCGACTTTTTCTACGGCTTCTGGGGCATTGACCCCCACAAGGGCATGAACAGTGTCCGCGAAGTGGAAAAGGTCGTTAAGGAATACGGCATGCGCGGCATTGCCACCGATCCGTACCTGGCGCACATCAAGCCCTCCGAGGCCCGCTACTATCCCATTTACGCCAAATGCTGCGAGCTCAATGTGCCTGTCTTCATCACGACAGCGCCTCCGCCGGCTGTCCAGGGCGCCCTCATCGAGTACACGGACCCCAGGGACGTTGACAAGGTAGCCCGCGATTTCCCCGAGCTTACCATCATTATGAGCCACGGCGGCTATCCCTTTGTCCAGGAAGCCATCTTCACCTGCCAGAGAAATCCCAATGTCTACATGGATCTCTCTGAGTATGAGCTGGCTCCCATGGCTACCCACTATATTGAGTCGCTTACCAAGGGCATCCTGGCTGACAAGATTATCTTTGCCAGCGCCCATCCCTTCATCGAGCAGGTGGACGCCATTAAGAACTATATGGAAATGGGCCTCAGCGAGGAAACACTTGAAAAGGTGCTCTACAAAAACGCTGCCCGCATCCTGGGCATCTCCCTGTAGCTTAAGACATGCAGGCTGACAGTTATGATTCAGCCTGTGCCCCGCCCCTGAAAGGCATGCCCTGTGCATGTTTTGAAGGGGCGGTATTTTTTTTGTTGCAAAAATGCAATATATAGGATGAAGGCTGTAACTATCTTGTATTACGTAAAAAGCGGTACCCGAGAAAAGCATTGGTTAGCTATGGAGAATAAGTTTGCTGCAATATCGCAACTGCTGTTGTGAGCATGTACCAAAAGGCACATGCAGGATGTTGCAATTTTGCCTTATTATGCCGGCAGCACCATAAATTGAACACAAAGGCCGCCTATCCTTAAGCGCTGGAAACCACAAATAACAGCCAATACCAATAGAATACTTCACGACTGCGAAAAGAGACGCCTCTTGGCATGATACATGCTTTACCTGATTTAAGTGCGCCACAGCTCTTCTTTTTAGATGCTGCCGCAGTTCCTTGTGAAAATTAGCTCAGAACCCATTCCAGCCAAAAGACACTTTCAAAGATACTTTGGAGGATAAATATGACAGCTCCCATCACTGAATGCTGCCTGCGCTCTCCCCAGGAGAAACGTATTCAGGACAAGATCGACGGCAAGGTGGACAAGTTCCGCAAAACCCATGAACGCGTATTCCGCATGCTGGAACGCTTTGACGGCCAGAAGCCCAGGATCGACATCGAGCGCGCCCTGTACTTCACCCAGTCCATGAAGGAGACCGAGGGCGAGCCCCTGGTGCTCCGCTGGGCCAAGGCCCTCATGAACGTTGCCAAAAACATCACCGTGACCGTGGACGAGGACCAGCTGGTCCTGGGCCGCGCCGGCGGCGTGAAGGGGCGTTACGGCATCCTGTATCCCGAACTGGACGGCGACTTCCTGGATATTGCCGTCAAGGACCTGCCCACCCGCAAGACCTCTCCTGCCTCCATTACGCCCGAGGATGCCGACCGCGTGGTGCACGAGGTTGCTCCCTACTGGAAAGGCAAGACCTTCCACGAAGCCCTCAATGCAGCCCTGCCTCCCGAAGTGCACAAGCTGACCTATGACGATCCCCAGGGCCTTATCTCCCGCTACATCGTCAACGAGACTGCTTCCTTCCGCTCCTCCATCCAGTGGGTGCATGATTACGCCAAAATCCTGAAAAGAGGCTTTAACGGCATCAAGAAGGAAGCCCAGGAAAAGCTGGCTGCCCTTGATCCGCTGTCCTGCAAGGACATGTGCGAGAAGAAGCCCTTCCTGGACGCCGTTGTCCTCGTCTGCGACGCCATCGTGCTCTGGGCCCACCGCTATGCCGATGCAGCCAGGCTGGAAGCCGAGAAGACCACAGATCCCGTCCGCAAGGCCGAGCTTTTGCGCATGGCTGCCAATGCCGACCATGTGCCCGGCGAGCCTGCCCGTGACTTCTGGGAAGCCTGCCAGAGCCAGTGGTTCACCCAGATGTTCTCCCGCCTTGAGCAGAAGACCGGCACCACCATTTCCAACGGCCGCATGGACCAGTACTTCTACCCTTACTACAAGGCTGACATCGAGGCCGGCGTCCTTACCGACGACAAGGCAATGGAAATCCTGGAGTGCATGTGGGTAGGCATGGCCGAATTTATCGACATGTACATCTCACCCACCGGCGGCGCCTTCAACGAAGGCTATGCCCACTGGGAAGCAGTGACTGTCGGCGGCCAGACTCCTGACGGCCGTGACGCCACCAACGAGCTGACCCACCTCATTCTCCGCTCCAAGAGGGAGTTCCCCCTGCACTATCCGGATCTCGCAGCCCGTGTGCACAGCGCAAGCCCCGAGGAATACCTGATGGACGTGGCCGAAACCATCAAGTTCGGCTCCGGATTCCCCAAGCTCATCAACGACGAGGAAGTCGTACCCCTGTACGTTTCCAAGGGCGCTACCTTTGAAGAGGCCTATGACTACGCCGTTTCCGGCTGCACAGAGGCCCGTATGCCCAACCGTGACACCTACACCTCAGGCGGCGCCTATGTGAACTTTGCCGCTGCCGTGGAAATGGTGCTCCGCAACGGCCGCATGAAGAAATACGGCGACCAGGTGCTGGGCCTTGAAACCGGCGATCCCAGGAACTTCAAGACCTTTGATGAATTCTGGGATGCCTATGTGAAGCAGCATACGCTGTTCATGCGTACAGCCTTCATCCAGCAGTACATCATCAACAAGCTGCGTGCCGAGCACTTTGCCCAGCCCATGGGCTCTGCCATGCACGACCTCTGCATGAAGCACTGCATTGACCTGCATCAGGAACAGATTCCCGAAGGTATCAACTTCGGCTACTTTGAATACATGGGCCTGGGCACCGTGGTTGACTCCCTGTGCGCCGTCAAGAAGCTTGTCTTTGAGGACAAGAGCGTCACCATGGACGAGCTCATCAAGGCCCTTGATGCCAACTTCGTGGGCTATGAAGCCCTGAAGGCCAAGCTGAAGTCCTGCCCCTGCTACGGCAACAACGATCCTTATGCCGACGAAATCGGCCGCAAGATCGACAGGCTGAGCGTCGAGTACGGCAACAAGTACAGCATGAAGGATCTGGGCATGCACAACGACGTGCGCTACGTGCCCTTCACCTCCCACGTGCCCTTCGGCAAGGTTGTCAGCGCAACCCCCAACGGCCGTGTTGACTGGTTCCCGCTGTCCGACGGCTCCTCTGCCTCCCACGGCGCAGACGTCAACGGTCCCACCGCAGTCCTGCTGTCCAACTACAACACCAAGAACTACGGCTACCATGACCGTGCTGCCCGCATGCTGAACCTCAAGTTTACGCCCAAGTGCGTCGAAGGCGAGGCCGGCACCGAGAAGCTGGTGCAGTTCATCCGCACCTTTGTTGACCTGAAGCTGTGGCATGTGCAGTTCAACGTCATCAATGCCGACACGCTTATCAAGGCTCAGAAGAATCCCGAAAAGTACCGCAGCCTCATCGTCCGTATCGCAGGCTACAGTGCCTACTTTGTGGACCTGTCGCCTGACCTGCAGAATGACCTCATTGCCCGTACCGTGCATGAGAGCATCTAAGGGATGGTAAGGGAAAGTACGGGAAAGCCGTAACAGGCTGCCATTTCCATGGAAGGTCCCTGGCAGATGAGCGAGCAGCCAGGGGCCAGAATACAAAAAGGGCCTGTTCCCTCCTTTAAACAAGAGAGAACAGGCCCTGACGCATACCAAGAGTTCCAGAGGGAAAGCGTATGGGCAGAATGGAAGACAAGAAGACCACCGGCCTGGTATTTAACATCCAGAAGTATTCCGTCCATGACGGGCCCGGCATCAGGACGATAGCCTTTCTGAAGGGCTGCCGCCTGCGCTGCAAATGGTGCAGCAATCCTGAGTCGCAGCTAAGGCATCCTGAACTGGCAGTGAACAACAACCGCTGCATAGGAACGGACAAGTGCCATTACTGCATGGATGCCTGTCCAAATGGCGCCCTCTATGCGGACGGAACAAAGATTGCCGTGCATCGCGAAAAATGCGAGGGCTGTACCGATATGCCCTGTGCAAAGGCCTGTCCTGCACAGGGGCTTCTTGTCTATGGATCTGTCCGCACCGTGGACGACGTGCTGAAGGTTATCCAGCAGGATTCCCCGTTTTATGCCAGATCCGGCGGCGGCATGACGTTGTCCGGCGGCGAGCCCTTTGTGCAGGCTGAATTTGCCCTGGCCCTTTTGCGTGAAGCCAGGGCGCGCTATGTCCGGACAGCCGTGGAAACATGCGGCTGCTGTGACCAGGATGTCCTTATGGAAGCAGGGAAGTATCTGCAGTACGTCCTCTTTGACATCAAGCATATGGATTCTGATATACACAAGGCCCAGACAGGCGTGCCCAACAAGC
Organism: Odoribacter splanchnicus; assembly: GCA_963648625.1. Classification (GTDB taxonomy): domain Bacteria; phylum Desulfobacterota; class Desulfovibrionia; order Desulfovibrionales; family Desulfovibrionaceae; genus Desulfovibrio. The sequence continues at coordinate 10,914 of CAVJEZ010000008.1, read as the reverse complement.
TTATCCAGGACAACCTGAAGATGCTGTGCAAAACGTATCCCGAGATGCCGGTCCTTGTGCGCACGCCTGTAATCCCCGGCTTCAATGACAACAAGGAAGCCATACAGGGCATAGCCTCCTTTGTGGACGAGCTTTCAAGGACATATAACGAGCATGTCGGCTATGAGATGCTGGCCTACCACCGCCTTGGCACGCAGAAGTACGAATTTCTGGACAAGCCCATGCCCATGGGCGATGTCAAGCTGAGCAAGAGGCTCTTTGCCGAACTGCAGGAAGAGGCCCACAAGATTCTGGGAGACCGCCTGCATACGTCAAAATAGAACATCCTGCCTCCTTGTTTTTTGCTCCTGATGCCCACGTGCGTGTCAGGAGCTTTTTTTTCATCAGGCCTGCATCAGGCGGGCAGGGGCAGGGCTGAAAACGGCTGGACTGACAGCCTCTGAGTGGTATACATTCCCTAGGCTTTCAGAGTCTTTTTTTGCCATTCAGGAATGCAGCCCAGTCTTTGCATTTTGACCGAGCGTTCTCATGGATACAGAGATACATGCCTCAATTGCAAGCCATTTTGATGCCATACTCGATGTTCTCTCGGAAGGTGTCTATATTACGGATACAGCCGGGAAGACCCTGTATGTCAACAGGATGTACGAGCAGCTTACCGGGTACAAGCTGGCCCAGCTTGGCGGTGTCAATGTGCGCGATCTCCTGGACAACGGTGCTTTTGATATTGCGCTGAATCCGGAAATCGTCAAAACGCACAAGCCAAGCACGCGCGTCCAGCGCCTGAAAAACGGCAAAACCCTGGTATTAAGCGGGTATCCTGTTTTCGGGGAGAACGGCGAGCTGTGCTTTGTCGTGACCTTTGCCAGGGATATTACCATCCTCCAGGATCTTAATTCCAGGGTGGCCCATCACAGGGAAATGCTCAAGGCCACGCAGGAGTTGCAGCACATTTACCTGGCCAAGGAGAAAAAAGACAGCGATATCGTCATGGAGTCAGCCAGCCCTGCCATGAACAGGGTGCTGGAAATGGTGGACACACTGGCCCAGACGGATGCTACAGTCCTGATCCTGGGGGAGACTGGTGTCGGCAAGGATGTCATAGCCCGCCTGCTTCACGGGCGGAGCTTCAGGAGCGACAAGCTGCCAATCAAGGTTGACTGCGGCGGCATTGCGGAATCCCTGATAGAATCGGAGCTTTTCGGCTATGTAGCCGGAGCGTTCACCGGCGCCTCGTCCAAGGGGAAGCCGGGCTATTTTGAAATTGCCAGCGGCAGCACTATTTTCCTTGATGAAATAGGAGAACTGCCCATGAGCATGCAGACCCGCCTTTTGCGCGTCCTGCAGGACGGCGTCATACAGCGTGTCGGCTCCACTGCCCCCAAGAAGGTGGATGTGCGCATTATTGCGGCAACCAACCGCAACCTTGAGGACTGCATAAAGGAAGGGACGTTCAGAAGCGATTTGTATTACCGGCTTAACGTGGCCACAATCAATATTCCGCCCTTGCGCGAAAGGCCTGAGGATATTGACCTCCTTGCCAGCAAATTCCTGAACACCTACTCGGCCAAGTACAGAAAGACGCTGAGCTTCAAGGACGAGACCATGGCCATACTGCGCAGCTACTCCTGGCCCGGCAACGTGCGCCAGCTGCAGAACCTGGTGCACAGTATGGTCATTACCGCAAAGGGAACAGTCCTTTCGCCGGACGAGCTTCCTGCATCCATTTCCGGGATACGCAAGGAAGAGCATCTTTTTTCCGATTACCTCAGGGCTGACGGCCGTTCACTGCATGACATCATGCACGACATGGAAGCCGAGTTTCTCCTCAAGGCCATTAAGCAGTACGGTTCCATACAGAAGGTGGCCGATGCCTTTCAGGTTGACAGGACAACAATTTTCCGCAAGACCCGCAACTACAAAAAGGCAGCATCCAGGGATGCCGCCGGATAAGCCGGGCAACATCTGTTTTGGGCTTCAACAGTCATGACTATGCAAAGTACACAATTTCACCCCCTGACCGATGAGGAACTGGAAAAAATTCCTTCCGTGCAAAGGCCTCTGCACTCTGTGCCCGAACTCAATCTGACTCCCAGAATAAATGCCCACATCCCGGATGACGAGGAATGTGAAAGGCTGTGGGACAAATACAGCATGTTTGACAATATCAGGGCGCACTGCCTGCTGGTGGCAGATGTGGCGACAGAGCTTGCCACAAAGGCCGCCATGTCCGGGCTGCCTGTGTCCGTTCCGGAAGTGCGGGCCGCAGGCCTTCTGCATGATATTGCCAAGACATACTGCGTGTGCCATGGAGGCGGGCATGCCGATCTTGGCGCTTCCTGGGTTGTGCAGGAAACGCATAACCACCGCATAGCACAAGGGGTCTTTCACCATGTGTGGTGGCCCTGGGAACTGCCTCTGGAAAATGCGCAGCGCTTGTGCTCCCTGCCTTTCTTCATCCTGTATGCGGACAAAAGGGCAAGGCATGACGAATTTGTCACGCTTGAGGACCGCTATGCTGATCTGTATGAGCGCTACGGGAAGTCGGATGTCCGCAAAAAGTCCATCTACATGGGCTATCTGCAGGGCAAGGCAGTTGAAAACGGCCTCTCAAGATGCCTGGGAATGGACCTGAGCACATGGCATCCTGCCAGAAGAACGGTCCTGAAAAAAGAAAAGTAACAGAGGAAAAGTAATACGGTTATGAAAATTCTGCTTATAGTTGGCGGCTGGTCCAGCGAACGCGAGGTCAGCCTTTCTGCAGTTCCCGGACTGAAGAGCGCTCTTGAAGAGCTCGGGCACACGGTAACTGTCTTTGACCTGCTTTCCGGTTTTGACAACGTGGTCAGGGAGGCCAGGGCACACGACTTTGCCTTTATCAACCTGCATGGCACGCCAGGCGAGGACGGGCTTGTCCAGTCCCTGCTTGAATATGCCGGCTGCCCCTACCTGGGAGCCGGTCCTGCCGGATCCTTCCTGGCCCTGCACAAGGCTGCCTCCAAGCAGATTTTCCGCGACCTGGGCCTGCCCACGGCTGACTGGGAATATCTGCCGCAAAGGCCGGCAGATGGCTGGGAGCCAAAGCTTTCCTATCCCCTCTTTGTCAAATCCTGCATGGGTGGATCGTCACTGCGCCTTGGCAGGGTGGAGAACAGGCAGGAACTGGACAGCATCCTGAACGATATTTTTGCACACGGTGAAGGCGCTCTCCTTGAGCCTGCCCTCAAGGGGCGTGATGTGACCTGCGCTGTTGCCGCAAACAAGGCCCTGCCTCCCATTCTGATTGTTCCGCAGATGGGATCGTATTTTGACTTCAAGAGCAAGTACAGCGAGGGCGGTGCAAAGGAGATCTGTCCTGCGCCAATCTCAGAAGAAGCGACCAGGAAGATGCAGGAGTATACGCTGCGTGCCGTGGAAGCCCTGGGGCTCAACGGCTATGGCAGGGCCGATTTTATCCTCGGTGACAATGACGAGCTCCATATCCTGGAAGTCAACACCATTCCCGGCATGACGCAGGCAAGCCTTGTGCCCAAGGCAGCACATGCCATGGGCATGACCTTCCCAGCCTTTTTGCAGAGCCTTATTGATCTCGGCATGAGCCAGCACGGCAAAAAGTAGCCGGCCTGTACTGCTGTATGGAAGCATAAAGCCAGATACAGCCAGGCAGTTCATCGCCGGCAGAAAATAGTCCGGACGTAGCCTGTCCGGATATACGGATATTTATGAAGGCACAGACAGGATGCAGATCCTGCCTGTGCCTTTCAGGGCTTTAGGCAAAAATGCTTTTTGTACTGAAGCCTGTATTTCTTTTATAAAGGAGGACGCGGTACTGCGAGTCAAGACGCTGTGGTATCCGCCTTATTCTGATGACAACGCAAAACAGCGCTTCCCATCTGACAGCACATCTTTCAGCCCTGTTTGTGGCTACGGTCTGGGGGCTTACCTTTATTTCGTCAAAGGTATTGCTGAGCCAGTACACGCCTCTTGAAATATGCGTTTACAGGCATGTCCTGGCAGTGGGCGGCATGTTTCTTTTGCGGCCTAAGCTCTTTTCGCATGGCGGCGGTTGGCGGACGGAACTTCTTTTTATCTGCGCAGGCGTGTGCGGTGTCAGCCTGTATTTTCTGCTGGAAAATACGGCCATGCAGTATACTTATGCCTCCAATGTAAGCCTTATTGTCTGTACGGCCCCGTTTTTTACAGGAATTGCGGCCAGATTTTTGCTTGGAGAACAACTCTATGGCAATTTTTATATTGGCTTTGTTATAGCCATAAGCGGCATTGCCCTTATCTCTTTCAACGGGGCAAGCAACCTTGGGCTTAATCCCTTTGGCGACCTGCTTACAACATGCGCAGCCATATCCTGGGCCTTTTACACAACCTGCACAAGGAAGATCTTTGCAAAGGGTTTCCCTCTTTTCATGGCGACAAGGCGCATCCTTTTCTGGGGGCTTGTGACCGCGGCCATGCTTTTGCCCTTTCAAAAAGCGCCTGTCACGCTCCCCCATCTTGCTGACATGACAACTGTTGGCAATTTTGTCTTCCTGGGCGTCCTGGCCTCGCTTGGCTGCTTTGTCATCTGGAACAGGGCATTGAAGATCCTGGGTGCAGTCAGATGCACGGCCTATGTCTATTTCAGCCCTGTTGTGACCGTGCTTGCTGCCGTTATTTTGCTTGATGAAAAGCTGACACCCATGTCTGTCTCAGGCATGGTGCTGACACTGGCAGGGCTCCTTCTGTCTGAGAGGCATGCAAGCCTTTTCAGGCGCCCTGCGAGGCAGGAAAAGCCGGGCAGGGAAATGAACCGGCAGCAGGATGCATAAGGCATGAAGCCTTCTTTTCCCATGCAGTACCGTACTTCTGTGTTGCAGTTTGGCTGCAGCAAAACGGGCCCTGAAGGGTACTGCATGGGGAGGGGAATGTATCTTTATTGAAATACGGTTTCATTTTCAATTTCATATCAAAAACAAGCCGCATCTTTCCTTGACACGTTCGATTTTCTACCTATGATATTTGAAACTGTGGAATGACTTCACAGTGACAAAAATCTGGTCTACGACCCCTATTGGAGGAAACTATGTCCTACGAAGTTACCGTTGATGCCGACAAGTGCGTGGGCTGTGGCGAATGTGTTGATGTCTGCCCCGTGCAGGTTTACGAACTCCAGGATGGCAAGAGCGAACCCGTCAATTCCGAAGAGTGCCTCGGTTGCGAATCCTGTGTCGAAGTGTGCGAGAACAGCGCCATCGAAGTCAAGGAAATGTAATTCACAGCCTCACGGCTATGTAATTTTTGGAGTGCCGCCTGCGAGCAATCGTCAGGCGGCATTCCTTGCACAAGGAGGGCAGCCTGCAATGGTTCCGGATCTTTCTCCCATATTTACGCAGTATGAGCGCCTGCGTTCCTTTGTGGATGCAGCGTTTGCCCAGGTGGAAAAAAAATGCCCGGGATGCGTCTCCTGCCATGTGGGATGCAGTGACTGCTGCCATGCCCTCTTTGACCTTTCCCTTGTGGAGGCCATGTATCTGAACAAGGCCTTTAAGGAGAAGTTCGGCTACGGTCCCGAGAGGTCAGCCATACTTGAAAGGGCCGAACAGACTGACCGCAAGCTCGTCCGCATCAAAAAGAAGCTGTATATGGACCAGAAGCATGGCGAAGGGACGGATGCTATTTTCCATGAAGCGTCTGAGGAAAGGATGCGCTGTCCTTTGCTGGGCGACAATGAGCAGTGCCTTTTGTACGAAGCCCGCCCCATTACCTGCAGGGCCTACGGCATTCCCACCAGCATAGGCGGGCAGGGCCATGTGTGCGGCAGTTCCGGATTTGCCCAGGGCGGCTCATACCCTACTGTCAAACTTGACAAAATACAGGATGCACTTAGAGATATGAGTATAGCAATAGAGCAGGCAGTGCACAGCCGCTTTGACAAGCTGCATGAAGTGTACATGCCCGTCTCCATGGCTTTGCTCACTTCTTTTGATGACAGGTTCCTGGGAATTGGGGAAGCAAAACCTGAACGCTGGGAACGGTAAAGGCAGTGCAGGAAGAGAAAGTTCCCTCACTGGTTCAGGGGTAGTCCATGCCAAGTTTTCTTGCCGATATACATGCCTGCATGTACCGCGACGGTACGCCGCAGACGCTTAATGAAGATCAGGAAGCCAGCAAAAGGGCAATGTATGAACGCCTTAAGCCAAGGCAGCGCAAATTTGTTGACAAGGTAGGCTATGAAAACTGGGATCCGTTTGCCAAGCCGAACGATCCTCTGGACATACGCCAGGATACGACAAAGCGCACGACACAGCAGCTTGTGCGGGAATTTTTGCAGATAGCATCCCAGAACGGCTCCTACAGCAATGAATACGGACAGGGAGCCCTGCAGGCCGCACTGGGTATTGTCAACCGCGATGAAAATATGCGCGGGACCTTTGATTTCTGCCTGTGGTACTATGACCTGCTTCGCCGTGAGGGGCACATCGCTCCGCATGCCTTAAAGCCCATGCACCATCCGGAATAAGCAGTTTTGAAATTATCCCATCCCACGGAGGCCCTTTTTCATGAAAGCCCAGTATGACGACCTTGACGAATATATAAATGACCTGCAGGATGCCATTGCCAAGTCAGACGGACAGTGCGCTGCCCACCACTACAACCTGGGCCTGGCCCTGCTTTCCAAGCGTGATTTTATGGGGGCGGAAGCATCCTTCCGTGATGCATTGCGCGAATCACCCCATATGGCCGAGGCTATGGTACAGCTGGGCGGCATCTGCATGCAGAGGGGCGACCTGGAAGGCTGCCTGAGATACAATACAGATGCAGCTACCTATCGCCCGAAATTTCCCGTTGCAGAAGCCAATATCGCCTTTGTGCATCTGCAGCAGCGCGATGCAGACAAGGCCCTGAAGCATCTGGAAAAGGCCCTGAAGTGGGATCCAAATTTTGTACAGGCCCGCAACGGCAAGGCTGTTGCTCTCTTTATGCAGGAAAAATTTGCAGAGAGCGAGGACGAGTGCCGCTCCATTATCAAGCTGGAAGAACATTTTGCTCCGGCATGGCTTAACCTGGCGCTTGCCCTGATGCAGCAGGACAAGGTGTCTGAGGCAAAGGAAGCTGCAAAGAAGGCTGAGGAACTTGGCATGGAAGTGCCTGAGGGCTTCAGGAAAGAGCTGGCTGAAAAACAGGCATAAATACCGGCCTGGTTTTCAGCAGGGTTGTCTCTGGCCCATTGCTGAACCAGAATACGAAGAAAAGAGCGCTGCACGGCATATTTTCAGCCGGCAGCGCTCTTTTTTGCTTTCTACCGTCGGTCCCTAGGCAAAATGGCAGCGTACACGCCAGCCTTTGCCCAGCGTCTTCCAGTCTGGCTCTTTTTCGGAACAAATGGCCTGTGCCCTGGGGCAGCGCGGATGGAAACTGCAGCCTGAGGGAGGATCCAGCGGCGAGGGAATCTCGCCCTTGAGAACAACCAGCTCTCCCCGCCTGCCGGCCGAAGGCATGGCGCAGGCCAGAGCCTGCGTATATGGATGTGCCGCCTGCGTCAGATCTTCCACATGCAGTTCTTCCACAATTTCCCCGAGATACATGACATACAGCCTCTGGCACATGAAGCGCACTACTGCCAGGTTGTGTGAAATAAAGAGCTGTGCCTGCTGGAAATGCTCCTGCAGGCTCTTCATGACATTAAGAACCTGGGCCTGCACCGAGGCGTCCAGCGCAGAGACAGGCTCATCGCAGACAACGAGGTCAGGATGCGTCACAAAGGCCCTGGCCAGGGCCACGCGCTGGCGCTGGCCCCCGGAAAACTCGTGGGGGTAGCGCTTATCCATGCCCGCAAGGCCTACGCATTCAAACATTTCCTGCACTGCAGCATGGCGTTCCTTTGCGCTCATGCGGTGCCTTTTCCTGAAGGCTTTTGCAGCAAGCCCTTCTGACACGCTGTCGCATACGCGCATGCGGGGATTGAGGGAGGAAAATGGATCCTGAAATACCATCTGTATACGGCCTGCCAGGGGGGATGATGGCCCTGCCATGGGAAGAATGGATCCTTCAAACAGGATCTCTCCTCCGGATGGCTTATACAGGCCGCAGACAAGGCGCCCCAGGGTGGATTTCCCGCAGCCTGACTCGCCGACCAGGCCGACGCACTCGCCTCTGTCCAGGGAAATGGATACGCCGTTTACTGCGTGCAGCAGGGCGTCCTCCCCATGTATTCCTTTGACGGCAAAGGTCTTTGTTACCTGCCTTGTTTCCAAAAGCGTATTTTCTGTCATTGGCATGGTCCTGTAGCGCTGTACCTTGTCCTGATACGAAAAAAGGTGCAGATGCACCTTTTCCCGTATCAGATTCTCATCAAAGAAGAGCTTTGGTCTTTTGGCAAAGAAGCCTGCTTATTTTCCCTGCGGTGCAGTATTCTGCCTTGGAGCAGGTTTTGCCACCAGATCCGCCAGAGCCAGTATGGTATTGGCGTACTTGCGCGACTTGTTGTAGCGCATCAGCACTGCATGATGCTGCTCCCTTGTGCCATTTGCCTTCCACCCATGCATGAAAAGGAATTTGGACAGGCTCATGATGGCATCATCTGCCTCGTACAGGTTGATGATGCCGTCGCCATTGCCGTCTGCAGCATACTGGCTGATGTTGCTGGGCATGAACTGGCACAGGCCTATGGCCCCGTAGTACGAACCTGGCAGGCTTTCGGCATGGATGCCGTTGTCTACCATGTAGCGTACAAGCGCCTTGGTCTCGTTATAGGCCCAGGCCGCTCTTTTGGGCATTGTGGCAGCAAACCAGTCTTCATGCTGTTCAAAGCCTGGCATCTTGCCCTGCCAGGAGGCAATGCTGTCCAGAGTGGTGCTCTGGGACATGCTGGCCAGTGTGTAGAGCGCATTCTGGGGAACGTCCTTGAGGACGGTTCCAAGCCTTGTCTCTACAAAGAGCAGGGCGACTGCCACTGAAGAAGGAACGCCATAGGTCTGCCTTGCAAGGGCAAAAGCTTTGGCATGCTGCTTAAGAAACTGCCTGCAGAGCGCGGCATTCTTTTCAGTCACGACGCCCTTGTAGACGGCATTGGGATCGCCTGCCGGCTTTTTGCCTGTATCCTTCGGCTTGAGAAATCTGGACCGGTAGAGCTCGACCATTTTGCGGCCCATGGGGGCTTCCAGCCTGGGTCCCAGGGTTGCCAGCAGGGCATCCACTTCCTTTCCTGCCAGGCCGTCCCTGGCCAGTGATTGCCTTAGGTTCTGCCATTCAGCAGGAACAACCGGCATGAAATCACTGCTGTCGCCAGTCCAGGCAGTTTCTGCCCTGGCTGGCGTACTTTCTGTGTCCGCCATGGCAGTCCCTGTGCCGGCAGGACTGCATCCTGCCAGAAAGACTGCCATAAAAAGCAGGCAACAGATAAAACGTGCAGGACAGATCCTGCTGTAAGGCGCAATACGCATGGTATCTTTTTCCCGGCGCTCTGTCTCAGACGCCTTTTTCTAGCGCAGATGCTGCAGCAGGGCATCAGGGCTTGAAATAACCATCTTGCTGTGCTCTTTGAAGGATGAGCGCATGGCCTCAAGCCAGCGCTGGAAAGAATAAAAGTCCTTGTTCTTGTTGTATGCCTCTGCGTAGATCTGGGCAGCCCTGGCATCGGCGTCACCGCGGATGATCTGGGCATCCCTTGCTGCATCGGCAAGGATGACGGCCTTCTGCCTGTCGGCATCAGAACGGATGCGAGTGGACTCTTCCTCGCCTTCGCTGCGGTACTGCTTGGCCTGGCGTTCGCGCTCTGCCCTCATGCGGCCAAAAATGGCGCGCAGGTTTTCTTCAGGCAAATCCGTTCTCTTGATGCGCACGTCGATCACTTCCACGCCAAAGCCTTTCATGATTTCCTTCACCTTCTGCGTCACCTCGGTCATGATGGCGGCACGCTGCGTGGAAACAACTTCAGAAAGTGTGTAGGCACCGACCATGGCCCTGAGCTGGGAATAGACTACGTCGTCAAGACGTGCCTGGGCGCCGGGGAGGGTGCGCATGGTGCGGTAGAACTGCAAAGGATCCGTAATGCGCCAGCGGGCATAGTTGTCCAGGACGATGGCTTTCTTGTCCACTGTAAAGGCTTCGCGCGAGCTGGCCTCGTAATCAAGCACGCGTGCATCAAAGTAGACGACCTTTTGCACAAAAGGCACCTTGAAATGCAGGCCGGGCTTGTACACTTCGTTCAGCGGCTCGCCGAGCTGCAGGACAATGGCTGTCTCCATCTGGTTGACAGTAAAGACTGACTGCCAGAGCAGTGCCGCTACGGCCAGAACAACTATAAGGATAAGGCTTGAGAACTGTTTCACTTTGCACCTTCCCTGGCGTTTTTGGCAGCATCAGAGGCAGGTGCCCCCAGTGTTGGCAGAGGCAGGTACGGCAGTGCCCTCTGTGCGGCACCGCCATCCATGACAACCTTTTCTTCAGATTTTTGCAGGATTTCTTCCATGGCTTCGTAATACAGGCGCTGCTTTGTTACGTCAGGCGCCTTTTCGTATTGCTGCAACAGGGCTGTAAAGCGGTTGGCGGCACCTTCTGCGTGCTGTACGCGCGTGGCTGAATAGGCTTCAGCCTCGTTGCGTATGGCGGAAGCTTCGCCCCTGGCACCAGGAAGCAGGGCATTGCGGTAGGCCTCAGCCTCGTTAATGATGCGGCTCTTGTCCTCTCGTGCCGAGGCAACATCCTTGAATGCCTCGACAACTTCCTGCGGCGGATGAACATCCTGCAACTGAACGGCCAGTACCTGTATGCCAGCTCCGTAGCGGTCAAGAATAACCTGCAAAAGCTGCGTGGCATCGTTCTGGATCTGCAGCTTGCCGTCGGTAATGGCTGCATCAATAAGGTTGTTGCCTATGACCTCGCGCATGGCAGCTTCTGCTGCATTGTGCACCAGGGCAA
>CAVJEZ010000007.1:11460-21857 GCA_963648625.1 Odoribacter splanchnicus | reverse complement strand
CCTTCCCTGAAGAGCGCAACAGCCTCTTTCAGCCTTTCAACATCTTCTTCTTCACGCATAAGCCGGCCGATGTACTGCATCTGCCGGCGTTTTGCTTCATGGGACTTGATACTGCCCAGTTCCCTGTAGGCATCCAGCAGTTCGGGCGCAAGATCCAGTTTGGCCAGCTCGCGGACAGGCAGGCCGGCCAGATCTTCGCCCAGCTTTTGCAGGGCAAGGCTGTCTCTTTTTTTCTGGGAACGGCTTACACGCTCAGGTGCTTCCTCATTTTGCTCTGCGTCATACTGGAAAATCTTTTTGCGGGCCATAAAATGCTATCCTTATATATAGTGCCTGTAGTAACACGGTCCGTGGCTTCGGCACAGGATTGTGCCTCAGCCATAAAGTCATGCCTGCTTTTTAAGCCTGAGCCATGCTCTTTTGCATGGACAGGGCACTGTGCAAGCCGGTGTGAATATGTTTGACTTTTGCCATATGCCAACTATATTCAGAGGATTGAAGCATTGCAAGCATGTTCGTTTAAGGCTTTGTGACGGACAAAAACCTTTATGGGAGACTATCCATGGGCTTTTTTTCATCGATAAAAAGTTTCTTTAAGTCAGAAGAAAAACCGCAGGAGCCGCAGTCAGGCGGGGAGCTTAAGCAAGAGGAAGAAGCCTCCCAAAAGACTGCATCCCAGGATACATCCCCTGAGCCTGGTAATATGGAAGACAGTGCGTCTTCCACTCCGTCAGAAGAAAAAGAAGCTGAAAAGGAAGCAGACGCTGCGGAGAACGTCCTTCCCGATGCAGAAAACGGCATCTCTTCTGATACAGAAGAAGATGGCCGTTCCGAAAAGCAATCCGAAGAACAGAGCGAAGAGCATTCCGAGAAACCTTCAGCAGCACTCCCCGAAGAGGACAATGTTGCCGAGGCAAAATCCGGGCCTGAATCTGTCCAGGCATCCGAAGAAGAACCTGCTCGTGCTGAGGCACAGCCGGAAGCGGAGACACTTCCTGTGTCTGAGCCTGAACCTCAGCCGGAACCTGTGGAAGCAGTCCAGCCACAGGCAGAGATACAGCCAGAGCCTGAAAAAGTTTCAGAGACCGGGCCTGAGCCCGCGCCAGAACCACACTCAGACGTGCAGGAGGAACAAGAGCCTGAAACCCGTGAGGAGAAGAAGGAATCAGGCGGCTTTTTGAGCGGCCTTAAGCGCCTGTTCGGTGGCGGCAAGGAAGAAGACAAGGAACAGAAGGACTCTGCGCCAAATAATGCAGAAAACACTGTTTCAGACAAGGATTCCGGTGCCGTATCCGAGGCAAAGGACAAATCAGAATTCTACCAGCAGCTGATGGTACGCCTCAGGGAAGCGGACAGCCGTCTTTCCGTATGGCTGGACATCGTCCTTGACGGCGTCACCGAGGCTGGGCCTGAGCTCAATGACCGCATCAGCTTCCTTCTGCGCTCCCTTGAGGCGCCGGCTAATGAAGTGGAAGCCTTTGTCAAGGACTTTGACGAGTGGCTTGCGCGCATGGAGTACCGGTACCTGGATGAATTCAGGTCCGAGCTGCAGTACAGGCTCTCCCTTGCCCTCGATCTTGAAGACGAGGAAGACGAGCGCAGCCGCCTCTTCATCCAGCTGTCTGACAGCCTGGCCAAGACCAGGGCCCATTTTGCCAGGAAGCTTGATACCCTGATTTCCAGCCACGGCGAGCTAGACGACGATTTCTGGGACGATCTGGAAGAGCTCTTTATCATGGCTGACCTCGGCGTCGAGGCAGCGCAGGAGCTCACCAGGCGCATCAAGGAAAAGGCCCTGGCAGAAAAAGCCACCACGGCAGAGGCTACCAGGGAGATTTTGCGCCAGGAAATACGCAGCATCTTTGCACGTCCCAGACGCATTGTCGGCGTAAATCCCCCCGAAGTCGTGCTCATGATCGGCGTCAATGGTGCCGGCAAGACCACGACTATAGCCAAGCTGGCCTACCGCGACCGCATGCAGGGAAAGAAGGTCATGATAGCCGCAGCCGATACATTCCGTGCCGCTGCCATTGACCAGATGCGCGTCTGGGCTGAAAGGGTAGGGACATTGTTCCATGCCAAGCAGCCCGGATCCGATCCTGCCTCTGTTGCCTTTGAGGCCATGGACAGGGCCCTGGCTGAGGGCGTCGATGTTTTGTACGTGGATACGGCAGGCAGACTGCAGACCAAGGTCAATCTCATGGACGAGCTCTCCAAGATTCGCGCTGTCCTGGCCCGCAAGCATCCAGGCTCCCCGCACAGGACTGTGCTCGTCCTTGATGCCACCACCGGCCAGAATGCCCTTTCGCAGGCAAAGCTCTTCAAGGAGGCTGCCGGCGTGGACGAGCTGATCCTGACCAAGCTTGACGGCACAGCCAAGGGCGGAGTGGCCATTGCCGTGGCCATGCAGTACAATCTGCCCATAAGCTATGTGGGCATGGGCGAAAAGGTGGAAGACCTGCGTCCCTTTAACGGCGACGATTATGCCGATGCCCTGTTTACGGGATCAGTGCAGGACTAATCCGTTTCATTTGAGAAAGTTTACCTGGGAGGGAAGGGGACAGCCTCTTGTCTCCCTTTTTATGCCAAAGCGTAAAAGAGGCTGAATTTCCTGTAAAAAATGCTTGACAGCATCCCTTTATCCCTCTATAAACACGCTTGCCCTATGAAATATTAGGGACTCCCTGTACGGCAGGGAAGGGTGAGCACAGGCTCACCCTGCAGTACCGAGCGGAGAATATCCGCCGGATTGACAAGTGCAGGCGTTGCCAAATGCCGACTTGATCGAGCCGTACCAGCCCGACTAAGGATCCCACGCCATCGTTTGCGTGCCCTGGGCTGTAAAGGTTTTCGGGGAAATTATCCCCACTTTGGTAACCCTGCGGGATCATACCCTGCGCGGTGCATGTTATGCACGGCAAGGGCGTGGAGAACGTCGGGAGCGTCACGGAAGTTGTGCGGACTGCCAGGCGTTGTACTCACGCCCATCACTCTTACAAGCAGTTCACACAAAAAAAGTGACTAAGCGCTGCCAGCGCTGCTCCCTAAATTCAGTCCCTCTGGGTTAAACCAGCAAGGGTCTTTTTTTTTTGTACGGCCCGAGCGCGAGGAACCCGCGCCTGACCCCACCGGCACGGGCGATTTATTATGGAGCAGGTATAATACAATGACGACAGTAAGCAGCGAATGCATTCGGATAAAGCTCAAGGCTTACGACTTTCGCATCTTGGACAAAGCTGTAGCGGAAATTGTGGACACTGCCAGGAATACGGGAGCCGGTATTGCCGGACCCATTCCTCTGCCCACCAAGTTCCGTAAATTTACGGTTCAGCGTTCTGTGCATGTTGACAAGAAGTCTCGTGAGCAGTTCGAGTTGCGCATTCATAAAAGGCTCATGGACATCCTGGAGCCTACGCAGCAGACCGTTGACGCCCTGGGCAAGCTTTCCTTGCCTGCCGGCGTAGACGTTGAAATTAAGATCTAGTGTGAGGCAGTCATGGCTGATAAAATCGGAATTTTGGGCCGCAAGCTTGGCATGACCCGCATCTTTAATGAAGATGGTGTCGCTGTGCCCGTGACGGTCATCGAAGTCGGTCCTTGCCCCATCACTCAGGTGAAAACGACAGAGACCGACGGCTATAATGCCCTGCAGATCGCTTTTAACGAAACGAACGAAAAGCACTCCAACAAGCCCATGCAGGGCCACTTTGCCAAGGCCGGTACTGCTCTGTACCGCAACCTCAAGGAAATCCGCCTTGAGAAAGCTCCTGAGCAGAAGCTGGGCGACACCCTGACTGTGGATCTCTTCGCAGTCGGCGAGGTTGTCAAAGTTACAGGCAAAAGCATCGGTAAAGGCTACCAGGGCCGTATGCGCCGCTGGAACTTCCACGGCTGCAAAGACAGCCACGGTTGTGAAAAGGTGCATCGTAACAACGGTTCCATCGGTAACAACACCTTCCCCGGTCATGTTATCAAAGGCCGCAAGATGGCCGGTCACTGGGGCAACGAAACTGTAACCCAGCCCAGTGCCCTCATCATAGCAGTCCGCCCCGATGACAATGTTATTCTTGTCAAGGGTGCTGTGCCCGGACCCAAGAACGGCCTTGTGTTCGTTCGCAAGCAGTAACAGGTGGAAAACATGCCTACCATTAAAGTCTATGATCAGGAAAAGAAGGAAGTCGGTACAGTTGAATTGTCCGCCGATGTGTTCGGCGTGGACGTTCGCCCCGAAATCCTGAACCTGGTGGTGCGTGCCCAGCAGGCTGCAAAGCGTGCCGGTACACATATGGCCAAAACCAGAGCCTTTGTCTCTGGCGGCGGCGTGAAGCCCTGGAAGCAGAAGGGCTCCGGCCGCGCCCGTGCAGGCTCCCGCCGTTCGCCCATCTGGCGTGGCGGTGCCGTTATCTTTGGACCCCAGCCCCGCGACTATGGCTTCAAGGTCAACGCCAAGGTGCGTGCCCTTGCCATGCGCATGGCTCTGTCCTCCCGCCTGGCCGGCGAGAACCTGATGGTTGTCAACGCCATCAATGTGCCCGACGGCAAGACCAAGTCCTTTGCCAAGATTGCCAAGGACCTCGGTCTCGACAAGGCCCTCCTTGTCTGCCAGAGCGTTTCCGAGTCCCTGGACCGCAGTGCCAGGAACCTGCCCGGCATTACCATCACCACCCCTTCCAATCTGAGCGTGTACGAAATCCTGAACAACAAGCAGCTTGTCCTGCTTCAGGACGCTGTCAGCGACGTGCATGCACGTTTTGAGAACAAGGGAGAGTAACATGGAACTGACTCAAGTTCTCATCAAGCCCCTGGTGACGGAAAAAGCCAGTGAACTGCGCGAGCAGGTTCAGGAACGCCTGAGCTTCCTGGTGCATCCCGACGCCAACAAGATTGAAATCAAGCGTGCCGTTGAGACAATCTTCAACGTCACCGTTGTCAAGGTCAATGTTGTGCGCACCAAGCCCCGCGACTATCTGCGCCAGGGCCGCCAGCTCCGTCATGTGAGCGGCTACAAGAAAGCCTACGTGACGCTGGCCAAGGACAACAAGATCGAATACTTCGAGGGAGCGTAAGTTATGGCAGTTCGCAAGCTTAAACCGACCTCCGCAGGTCGTCGCTTCCAGACCGTTTCCGACTTCAAGGAAATTACACGCTCGAAGCCTGAAAAGTCCCTTACAGTGGGTCTTACCAAGAAGGCCGGTCGTAACAACCTGGGGCGCGTCACCAGCCGCCGCCGTGGCGGCGGTGTGAAAAGACTGTACCGCATCATCGACTTCAAGCGTGAGAAGCGTGACATCGTGGCCACTGTTTCCCACATTGAATACGATCCCAACCGCACAGCCCGCATTGCTCTTCTGACCTATGCCGACGGCGAGAAGCGTTACATTCTCTGCCCCGTAGGCCTGAAGCAGGGCGACAAGGTGCTGGCCGGCGACAAGGCTGACATCAAGCCCGGCAACGCCATGGCCATGGGCCGCATTCCTGTCGGCACAGTCGTGCACAACATCGAAATCTACCCCGGCAAGGGCGGCCAGATGTGCCGCGCAGCCGGAACCTATGCCCAGCTCGTGGCCAAGGAAAACAAGTACGCCCTGCTGCGCCTGCCTTCCGGCGAAGTGCGCAAGGTGCTTGCTTCCTGCACGGCAACAGTCGGCCAGGTGGGCAACATCTCCCATGAGAACGTGTCTCTCGGCAAAGCCGGCCGCAATCGCTGGCTGAACCGCCGTCCTCAGGTTCGCGGCGTTGCAATGAACCCCATCGACCATCCTCTGGGTGGTGGTGAAGGCAGAAGCTCCGGCGGACGCCATCCCGTGTCCCCCTGGGGCATGCCTGCCAAGGGCTTCAAGACCCGTGACCGCAACAAGCCCTCCAGCCGTCTTATCGTTAAGGCTCGCGGCAAGAAGTAGGAGTAGAGCGACATGCCCAGATCTCTTAAAAAAGGTCCCTTTGTGGACGACAGCCTCATGGCAAAGGTCGAGGCCGCTCAGGCGAACAATGATCGCCGCGTGGTGAAAACCTGGTCTCGCCGCTCCATGATTCTGCCCGAAATGGTCGGCATGACCTTTGCCGTGCACAACGGCAAGAAGTTCGTGCCCGTGTTCGTTACCGAGAACATGGTCGGCCATAAACTTGGTGAATTTTCCCCGACCCGCACCTTCCACGGCCATGCTGCCGAGAAGAAGGCCGGGTCCCGCTAGGCAGGAGAGTAATCAATGGAAGCGAAAGCTATTGCCAAGTTCCAGCGTGTCTCTCCCCGCAAAACACGCCTGGTGGCCCGCAATGTAGTAGGGCTTGGTGTTGAGGACGCAATGAATCTTCTGCGTTTCACTCCCAACAAGCCTGCTGGCATTCTGTACGGTGTTGTGAAGAGCGCATTGGCTAATGCCTCTGACACATCGCTCAATGTGGATGCCATGTTTGTCAAGGAAGTGCTGGTGAACGAAGGTCCTACCTGGAAGCGGTTCATGCCGCGTGCCCAGGGCCGCGCCACCCGTGTGCGCAAGCGTACCAGCCACATCACCGTCATTCTCGCCGAGGAGCAGGAATAATGGGTCAGAAAGTACATCCGTATGGCATCCGGGTGGGATACAACAAGAACTGGCTCAGCCGCTGGTTCTCCGCCAAGGAATATCCTGCCTTCGTTCTTGAAGACAGCAAAATCCGCAGCTATGTAAAGAAGCATTACACAGCTGATGCCGGAATTGCCCGTGTTGAAATTGAAAGAGCTGGTGGCAAGGTCCGCCTGATTCTCTCCACTTCCCGTCCCGGCGTGGTCATCGGCCGCAAGGGCGTGGAAATCGAGAAGCTGCGCAACGACCTCCACAAGACATTCGGACGCGAGTTCTCCATCGAGGTGAGCGAAATCCGCCGTCCCGAAGTGGAAGCCCAGCTCGTTGCCGAGAGCATTGCCCAGCAGCTGGAACGCCGTGTGGCCTTCCGCCGCGCCATGAAGCAGACCGTGAGCCGCTGCCGCAAGTTTGGCGGCGAAGGCATCAAGGTTTCTTGTGCCGGCCGCCTGGCTGGTGCCGAAATTGCCCGCAATGAATGGTATCGTGACGGCCGCGTGCCGCTGCAGACCCTGCGTGCGGACATAGACTACGGCTTCGCCGAGGCCAGGACCACCTATGGTATCATTGGTATCAAGGTGTGGATCTACAAGGGTGAAATCCTCGACAAAGAGGGGGAACAGCATGTTAGCGCCTAAGAAGGTTAAATACCGCAAATGGCAGAAAGGCCGCCTGCGCGGCCTGGCATACCGTGGCTCCACCCTTTCCTTTGGTGAAATTGGTCTCAAGGCTACGGAACACGGCCAGCTTTCCAGCCAGCAGATTGAAGCTGCCCGTATTGCCATGATGCGTCACATCCGCCGCGGCGGCAAAGTCTGGATTCGTATCTTCCCTGACCGTCCGGTTACCGCAAAGCCTCTGGAAACCCGTCAGGGTTCCGGTAAGGGTGCACCGGTCGGCTGGTGCGCACCTGTGAAGCCCGGCCGCATTCTGTACGAAGTGAAGGGCGTTCCCCTGGATCTCGCCCGCCAGGCTCTGACTCTGGCTTCCTACAAGCTGCCCGTCAGGACCGTTATCGTGACGAGGGAGGGTTTCTAAGATGGCTGACAAAAAAGCCGTTACCCGTGAGAATGCCGAGGAATTGCGCGCTCTTACCGTGGAGCAGCTCAATGAGAAGCTGGCCCAGCAGCGCAATGAGCTTTTGCATGCCCGCTTCCAGCATACCAATGCCCAGCTCACCAAGGTGAGCGAGCTCAAGGATATGCGCAGGCAGGTTGCACGCATCAGCACCATCCTCAAGGAAAAGGCAAGAGAGGATATCCATGCAGGCTCTTGATCATGTTAAGGGCAGAACCCTGACCGGCATCGTTGTCAGCGACAAGAACGACAAGACCATTGTCGTCCGCGTCGAGACCCTGGTCAAACATCCGCTGCTCAAGAAATACATCCGCCGCCGCAAGAAGTTTACTGCTCACGATCCCATGAATGAGTGCGGCATTGGCGATAAAGTGAAAATCGTGGAATTCAGAAGGCTTTCGCACAACAAGCGCTGGCACCTGGTTTCCATCATTGAAAAGGCTGTGTAGGTGAAGCCATGATTCAGGTAGAATCCACTCTTCAGGTAGCCGATAACTCGGGTGCCAAAAAGGTCGCCTGCATCAAGGTCATCGGCGGTTCCCACCGCCGCTATGCCACCGTTGGCGACATCATCATGGTTTCCGTCAAGGAAGCCATTCCCCACAGTAAGGTCAAGAAGGGCGACGTCATGCGTGCCGTTATCGTGCGCACCGCCAAGGAAGTACGTCGCCCCGACGGCAGCTACATCAAATTTGACGGCAATGCGGCCGTTTTGCTTGGCACTAACGGCGAGCCCGTGGGTACCCGTATTTTCGGACCCGTCGCCAGAGAGTTGCGTGCTGCCAACTTTATGAAGATTGTCTCTCTCGCCCCTGAAGTGCTGTAAGGAGTCATACAATGACGAATGTTCGTATACACAAGGGCGACAAGGTCATGATCATAACCGGAAAGGACGCCGGCAAGATCGGCAAGGTCCTCAAGGTTATCCGCAAGCACGACCAGGTGCTGGTGGAAAAGGCTAACGTGGCCAAGAGGCATACCCGCGCCAATCCCTATACCCGTCAGCCCGGCGGCATTGTCGAGAAGGCCATGCCCGTTCACATCTCCAATGTGATGATTGTCTGCTCTGCCTGCGCAGAAGCTACAAAGGTCGGCTACAGGTATGTGGAGTCGGCGGACGGCAAGCAGAAAAAAGTGCGCTTCTGCAAGAAGTGCAACGAAGTCATGGAGTAAGTGGTAGCTATGACCCGCCTCGAAAAAATATATAAGGAAAAGGTTGTCCCGGCCATGCAGAAGGAGTTCAACTACAAGTCTCCCATGCAGATGCCCGGCATAGCCAAGATTTCCCTCAACATTGGCCTTGGCGCTGCCACCTCCAACAGCAAGATCATGGAAGAGGCTGTGGCCGAACTGACTGCCATTGCCGGCCAGAAGGCTGTTGTGACCCGTGCGCGCAAGTCCATTGCTAACTTCAAGCTGCGTGAAGGCATGCCTATCGGTGTCCGCGTGACACTGAGAAAGGACCTCATGTGGGACTTCCTTGACAAGTTCATGAATTTCGCACTGCCCCGCGTTCGTGACTTCCGCGGTATCGTGGATCGCGGCTTTGACGGCCGTGGCAACTTCACCGTGGGTATCAAGGAGCACACCATCTTCCCCGAAATGGAAGCTGATCGTGTTGAAAATCCCAAGGGCATGAATATCACCATAGTGACTACGGCAACCACCGACCGCGAAGGCAAGATGCTTCTTGACCAGCTCGGAATGCCGTTCCGCAAGTAAGAGGTTACAATGGCTCGTCTCGCTCTTAAGATTAAAGCTGCCCGCAAGCCCAAGTTCAGCACACGTGCGTACAACCGCTGCCCTATCTGCGGCCGTCCCCGTGCTTTCCTGCGTGAATTTGGCCTGTGCCGTATCTGCTTCAGAAACATGGCACTGCGCGGAGAGCTTCCTGGTGTTCGCAAGTCCAGCTGGTAATCCGGCAGGATAAACAATAAAAATCAGAGCCGCAGGTCCGGATGCATTGCATCAGGGACTTGCGGCTCACTTTTTTTTGTGATAGAAATTTCTGTTCTGTTTACGGAACATGGCACTTTTGTGCCACTAATTTATTATCACACTTCTGGTTTTAGGAGTATTTCATGGTCACAGATCCTATTGCGGACATGCTGGCGCGTATCCGCAACGCACATTTGGCCCTGCACAAGGAAGTAAATGTGCCGCGCTCGAAGATGAAAGCGTCCTTGGCCAACATCCTCAAGCAGGAAGGCTACGTCGAGGATGTAGCCATCGAAGATGGCGGCATCAAGATCACCCTCAAGTACAAGAATGGCAAGCCCGCCATTACCGGACTCCGCCGTATCTCCACGCCCGGCCGCCGCGTTTATGTCGGCGCCACCGAGATTCCGCGCGTCCAGAACGGCCTGGGTATCTGCATTCTGACCACCTCCCGCGGTGTCATGGACGGTATGTCCGCCCATGCCCAGAAAGTTGGTGGCGAACTTCTCTGTGAAATCTGGTAGGCGGTGCAATCATGTCTCGAATTGGTAATCAGCCCGTTGCCGTGCCTGCCAACGTTACTGTCACAATCGGAGCAGACACCATTGAAGTGAAGGGACCCAAGGGCACAGTGAAAACACCTGTGTGCTCCCTGATCAACTATGAACAGAAAGACGGCCACATTGTCCTGACCCGCAAGGATCAGACCCGTCAGTCCAATGCCCAGCACGGCCTGCGCCGCACCCTCCTGCACAACTGCATCCTGGGTGTGACCGAAGGCTTCTCAAAGGACCTCGAAGTTGTCGGCGTGGGCTACCGCGT
>CAVJEZ010000007.1:8591-11231 GCA_963648625.1 Odoribacter splanchnicus | reverse complement strand
GGTAAGTCCGGCGGCAAGAAGTAGGGGTTGGTATTATGGCTATCAGCAAAAATGAGTCGCGCCTCAGCCGCAAGGTTCGTATTCGCCGCAAGGTCAATGGAACTGCGGACCGTCCCCGTCTGGTTGTGTTCCGCAGCAATGAGCATATTTATGCCCAGGTCGTGAATGATGAAACAGGTGCTACCATCGCCAGCATCTCCACTCTGTCCATGTCCCGTACTCAGGACGGCGTGCATGGCAACAAGGAAGGTGCTGCCCAGGTAGGACGTGAAATTGCACGTCTGGCAAAGGAAAAGGACGTCACCCGTGTCGTCTTTGACCGCAACGGATACCTGTATCACGGACGCATCAAGGCAGTAGCCGATGGTGCTCGCGAAGGCGGACTGGAGTTCTAATATGCGAGAGAAAGTAGAAGCTCCCGTGAATGAACTGGGAGAAATTGAAAAGGTCGTTGCGCTGAATCGTGTGGCCAAGGTTGTCAAAGGCGGCCGCCGCTTCAGCTTCTCCGCCCTCGTTGTTGTCGGTGACGGCAAGGGCAATGTAGGCTTTGGCCTCGGCAAGGCACAGGAAGTGCCCGAAGCCCTGCGCAAGGCTACCGAATGCGCCCGCAAGAACCGCGTGCACATTCCCCTGGTTGACGGCACACTGCCTTACGAGGTCCTTGGCCGCTTTGGCGCAGGCCGCGTCCTGCTCAAGCCCGCCTCCGAAGGTACCGGCATTATTGCCGGCGGCGCCGTGCGTGCCATTATGGAAGCCGTAGGCGTCCGCGACGTCCTTTCCAAGGCTATCGGCACCAACAACCCCCACAACGTTCTCCGTGCTACCCTTGAGGGCCTCAAGTCCCTGCGTAGCGCCGAGGAAGTTTCCGATCTTCGTGGCAAGCAGCTCGAAGCTCCGAGGAAGTAGTTATGGCAGAAACAATCACCATCATGCTCGTCCGCTCCCGCGCCGGCAAGACGCCTGCGCAGAGGAAGTGCCTTGATGCACTGGGCCTTAAGCGCCGTGAGGTTGCCAGGACCATTTCCGATACGCCTGCGGTTCGTGGCATTATCAACAAAATTCCGCACCTTGTGACCATTGTCAGCAAGTAGGCTGGCGGTCAGTATTTAGGAGTCTTCAATGCAGTTGCATAACCTTTATCCCTTCCCGGAAGAGCGTAAGACACGCCGTCGTGTAGGACGTGGTGCCGGCTCCGGGCTGGGTTGCACATCTGGCAAAGGCCACAAGGGTCAGAATGCCCGTGCCGGCGGCGGTGTCCGTCCCGGCTTTGAAGGCGGCCAGATGCCCTTACAGCGCCGTCTGCCCAAGCACGGCTTCAAAAACTATCCCTTCAAGGTGACATACGGCGTAGTGCATGTGGGCGATCTCATTGCCCGCTTCCCCGATGCCGACACCATTACCCTGGAGATGATCTACTCCAACGGCCTCTGCAAGCCGACCCTGCCCTGCAAGGTCCTTGCCGACGGCGAAGTCAGCAAGGCAGTTACTATTGAAGCCATGTGCTTCTCTGCCGCTGCCGCGGAGAAGATCGCCAAAGCCGGCGGAAAGGCCCTCTCTCTCGAACTGGGAGAAATCGAGTAAACGTACCTGAAGGCGCGCTCCGCAAGCCGGAGCTTACAGCTTTATTTCTCTGAATTGCGCCTTTGTCCGGGGAATACTCTGGGCAAAGGCGCTTCATTAGGTACGCTCAAGTCTGTTTCGATTGACCACGAAGAAGGTTTTTTCTCATGGCACAACCTCAGAATCTCAATCCAGGGAATGTAAGCCTGGTCAAAAGACTGGGCTGGACATTTTTCCTTCTCTGCTGCTACCGCGTAGGCGTGCATGTCCCGATTCCGGGCGTGGATGCCCAGGCGATTTCTTCATTTTTCCAGCAGATGAGCGGAACCATCTTCGCCCTGTTTGATATCTTTTCCGGCGGCGGTCTTTCCAACGTCTCCATCTTTGCACTGGGTGTGATGCCCTACATCTCCGCTTCGATTATCATGCAGCTTCTGCAGGTTGTCCTGCCTGAAGTCAAACGCATGTACAAGGAAGAGGGACAGGCAGGGCGCCGCAAGATAACCCAGTACACCCGTTACCTTACCGTCGTCATCACCCTCGTGCAGGGCTTTGGCATCGGCTTCGGCCTGCAGCAGATGAACAGCCCGTCCGGGCTGCCTGTTGTCATGCATCCCGGCACGCAGTTCCTGATCACCACCATGCTGACATTCTGTGCGGGTTCCGTGCTTATCATGTGGCTTGGCGAGCAGATTACGGACAAGGGCGTGGGCAACGGCATATCCCTTATCATCTTCTGCGGCATTGTCGTGGGCATTCCCCGCGGCATCATCCAGTCTGCAGAGCTTATAAGGACCGGTGACATCAGCGTCTTCCTTGCCATATGCGTAGTCCTGCTTATGGCAGTGGTAGTGGTGTTCATCGTCTTTGTGGAACGCGCCCAGAGGCGTATTCCCATTTCCTATGCCAAGCGCCAGGTAGGCCGCCGCGTGTTTGGCGGGCAGAATACGCATCTGCCCCTGCGCCTTAATACGGCTGGCGTCATTCCGCCAATCTTTGCGTCCTCGCTGCTGATCTTCCCGGCCACCATCGGCCAGTTCACGCAGAACGAGATGGTGAAGAGGGTGACAGACATGTTTG
>CAVJEZ010000007.1:0-8174 GCA_963648625.1 Odoribacter splanchnicus | reverse complement strand
TGAAAAAATATCAGGGCGTATTCATCAAGAATGAACGGGAAATAGCAAATCTTCGCGAGGCTAACCGGATCACTGCCAATATCCTTGACGATATCGGTGATGCAGTACGTCCTGGTATTGCTACCATGGAGCTTGAGAACATAGCCAGGCGGAAATGCGAGGAATACCATGTCCGTCCGGCCTTTCTCGGCTATGCAGGCTTCCCCTTTGCCATCTGCTGCTCTGTCAACGAAGTGGTAGTCCACGGCTTTCCCTCGGAAAAGCTTATCCTGAAGGAAGGCGACATTGTCAGTGTTGACTTTGGCGTGGAATACGGCGGCATGGTGGGCGACTCGGCCAGGACTTTCCCCGTGGGGCAAATCAGCGAACTGGCTGACAGCTTGCTGGCTGTGACCGAGGCGTCCCTGTACGTGGGCATCAACGAAGCCCAGCACGGGCATGACGTTCACAGCATCGGCATTGCCGTGCAGACCTTTGTGGAGCAGAGGGGCTTCGGCGTGGTGCGCCGCTTTGTCGGCCACGGCGTCGGATCCAACATGCACGAAAAGCCCGAGGTTCCCAATTTCGATCCCGGAACGCGCGGCGTGATTCTGCAGCACGGAATGTGCATAGCCATTGAGCCCATGGTAACCGAAGGAACATATGACGTTTCGATTCTTCCTGACAAATGGACGGCCGTAACAAGGGACGGCAAGCTGGCAGCCCACTTTGAGCACAGCATCGCAGTTACTCCGCATGGGCCGATGATTTTGTCGGAAAGCGACAGAGGACTTGTCCGCTACAAGCCCCAGTATCCGCAGAATCGAATCCAGATATGACAATATCTGCCCTGTCATTTGACAGGAGCGGAAAAAAAGGGTAGCAAAATTTGTTCAAACATTTGGACTGGTCAGTGACAGTTAGCAGTCGTTTCCTCTTGACCGTGCAGTCCCTATGTTTCCCTTAAGGGTACAGGCCCTCTTTTCCTTTGGCCCGTACCATTGCCTGGAATGAAGAACTCTCTCCATCTTCCTTCTCGAAGGCACAAAAAAGGCAAGTGTTTACTCTATTTTTGTTCAATAGGGAGCAAATACAACAATGAAAGTTAGACCTTCCGTCAAGAAGATATGCCCTAAGTGCAAGGTCATCAGACGTAAGGGTGTTCTGCGCGTAATTTGCGAGAACCCCAGGCACAAGCAGCGTCAGGGATAGCAGGAGAACAACAGTGGCAAGAATTGCTGGCGTCGAGCTTCCCCGCAACAAGCGCGTGGACATCGCTCTGACGTATATTTATGGAATTGGCCGTACAACTGCCCTGAGCATCTGCGATACAGTGGGCATCAACTGGGAACGCAACATCGACGATCTTTCTGCCGATGAAGTGAACGAGATCCGCAAGGAACTCGAATCCAAGCACAAGGTTGAAGGCGATCTGCGCCGTGAAGTGAGCAGCAGCATCAAGCGTCTTATGGACATCGGATGCTACCGCGGACTTCGCCACCGCCGCGGCCTGCCCGTGCACGGACAGCGTACCCATACTAACGCACGCACCCGCAAGGGTCCCCGTCGCGCTATAGTCGGTAAGAAAAAGTAACACGGGGTGGTGCGCCGCTGGTCCTGTATCCAATCGCGGCTTAACACAGGATACGACACCTGCATGGCAGCCCTGGACCCCGATTTTTAGATTTCTACTGGAGAAAAGATGGCCAGAGCATCCAAGGTCAATCGTAAGAAGGAACGCAAGAATATCTCTGTGGGCATCGTCCACATTGATGCTACCTTCAACAATACAATTATCACCTTCACCGACACACGCGGCAACGCCGTGAGCTGGGCTTCCGCCGGCCAGTCCGGATTCAAGGGATCCCGCAAGTCTACTCCTTTTGCCGCCCAGGTTGCTGCCGAGGCAGCCGCCCGCAAGGCTCAGGACAACGGCATGCGTACTGTTGGTATTTATGTTAAGGGACCGGGTTCCGGACGTGAACAGGCCATGCGCGCCGTTGCCAATGCCGGCATGCGCATTGCCTTCATCCGTGACATTACACCCATCCCGCATAATGGCTGCCGCCCTCCCAAGCGTCGTCGCGTGTAGCTTCCTAGAAGGATAGAAAATTCATGGCAAGATATACTGAAGCCAAGTGCCGCATCTGCCGTCGTGAAGGGGCAAAGCTTTTTCTTAAAGGCGAACGCTGCTTCTCCGTCAAGTGCGCCATGGATCGTCCCCACCGTCCCCCGAGCGCTCCCGGCCAGCATGGCCGCGCTCGCAAGAAGGTGAGCGAATACGCTCTGCAGCTTCGCGAGAAGCAGAAGACACGTCGTACCTACGGCCTTCTGGAGCGTCAGTTCCATACCTACTTTGTGAAAGCCGACAAGCAGAAGGGCGTTACCGGTACCAACCTGCTGGTTATGCTGGAAAGCCGCCTGGACAACGTTGTGTACCGTCTTGGCTTTGCCAATTCCCGCAACCAGGCACGCCAGCTTGTCCGTCACGGCCTGTTCACCCTGAACGGCCACAAGGTCAACATCCCCTCCCTGCTCTGCAAGGTTGGCGACACTATCGAGATTCCCGAAAAGCGCCGCAACATCAAGATCTTCACCGAAGCTGCCGAGACCATTGGCCGTCGTGGTACGCCCAACTGGCTTGAAGCCGACTATGCTGCCTTCAAGGGCGTTGTTAAGGCAATGCCCCAGCGTGATGAAATCCGCACTGAAGTCAACGAACAGCTTATCGTTGAACTTTACAGCAAGTAGTCTGACAATTGAATGGAGATAACTACTTAATGTCATTACACAAACAGGGCGATCGCCTCATCAATTCCCTGAACTGGACCGAGCTTGTAAAGCCCACCAGGATGGAACGTGATGAGAAAGAGTCGGATGGCATGCATGGTCGTTTTGTCTGCGAGCCTCTGGAACGCGGATTCGGAACAACCATTGGTAACGCCCTGCGGCGTGTACTGCTGTCCTCTCTTCAGGGTGCGGCTTTTACTTCCGTAAAGATCAACAATGTGCAGCATGAATTCAGCACCATTCACGGTGTGCTTGAGGATGTGACTGACATTATCCTCAACCTGAAGCAGGTGCGCATGGCCATTGATACGGAAGAGCCGCAGAAACTGGAACTGCACGTCAACAAGAAGGGGGCTGTGCAGGCAGGTATGGTTCAGGAGAATCAGCACGTTGTGGTGCTTAATCCCGAACAGCATATCTGCACTCTTACCGAAGATGTCGAACTCGACATGGAGCTGGAAGTGCGCACCGGCAAGGGCTATGTCCCTGCCAGGCATGACGACGATGTAATCGGAGTCATTCCCCTGGATGCAAGCTTCTCTCCCATCCGTCGCGTGAGTTATGAAGTCCAGGCTGCCCGTGTCGGCCAGATGACCAACTACGACAAGCTTATTCTTGAAGTCTGGACTGACGGTTCTGTCAAACCCGAAGACGCCATTGCTTATGCTGCCAAGATTATCAAGGAACAGATAAGCGTGTTCATCAATTTTGATGAGAAAGTAGGGACAGACTACGGAATGGGAACGACCGGCGTCATGGACGTGAATCCTAACCTGTTCATGGCCATTGACGAGCTTGAGCTCTCTGTTCGTGCTGCCAACTGCCTGCGTTCTGCCAACATTTCCATTGTCGGCGAACTGGTGCAGCGCTCCGAGAACGAGATGCTGAAGACCAAGAACTTCGGTCGCAAGTCTCTTGATGAAATTAAGGAACACCTTCTTGCACTTGGCCTTGATTTCGGAATGAAAATCGATAATTTCGATAAAAAATATCAGGAATGGAAGAAACAGAAGGAACAGCAAAATGAGGCATAGCAATTCCGGCCGCAAGCTTTCGCGGACTCCTTCGCACCGTAAGGCGCTGCTGCGCAATCTTGCGAAAGCTCTTATCACGCACGGCAGAATCACGACGACAGAAATGAAGGCCAAAGAGCTGCGCCGCGTTGTGGAACCCATGGTGACACTGGCCAAGTCCAACACCATTGCTGCCCGTCGTCTGGTGTACCGTGACCTCAATGATCTCAAGCTCGTCAAGCGCTTGTTTGATGTCATCGGACCCCGTTTTGCAGGTGTGCCCGGCGGCTACACCCGCATTCTGAAGCTGGCGATGCCCCGCAAGGGCGACAACGCTCCCATGGCCATTATTGAATTCGTAAACAAGGACGCCGGCGCTGCCGCAGAAAGCAAGACAGCTGAAGCCCCTGCAACTGAAGCCTAGTTGCAAAGCTCATCTTGTTCTTCGCTGTCTGCCTTAAAGGCAATCAGGCGTTGAAAAGCATACAACGGGAGGGATGATTAAGTCCTTCCCGTTTTTTTTATGTCTTTTTTCAAAGTGTTGGGTTCCGCTTTCCAGGCAGCTTAACAGGGAAATGTGTCTTGCCGTATCCGCTGAAACGGTATATAGATACATGTCTTGCGAAAGTGGCGGAACTGGCAGACGCACTGGACTTAGGATCCAGCGCCTTTGTGCGTGGGGGTTCAAATCCCCCCTTTCGCACCAAATAAGAATTTAAGGAGAATCCTGTGAAATACACCACGGAAGAGCTTACTCCCTGCAGTAAGAAGATTCATGTAACAGTTAGCGCCGAAGAGGTAAATGCAGCCATTTCCTCTGCCCTCACGATGCAGCAGCAGGGTTTGTCTCTTGCCGGTTTCCGTAAGGGCCATGTGCCGCTTACCATTATTGAAAAGCGCTTCAAGGGACAGATTTACAATGACGCGGCGCAGGATCTCACCAACGTCCACCTCAACGAAATCCTTGGCGAGCTCAAGGTCCGTCCGGTGTCCATGCTGGTTGTCGATCCCACTCCTATCC
Organism: Odoribacter splanchnicus; assembly: GCA_963648625.1. Lineage (GTDB taxonomy): Bacteria > Desulfobacterota > Desulfovibrionia > Desulfovibrionales > Desulfovibrionaceae > Desulfovibrio. Next base: position 3,371 of record CAVJEZ010000007.1, on the reverse strand, counting down.
AGCTTGTGCGCGACCAGGAGTGCACCTACACGGTGACCTTTGAGCACATGCCTGAATTTGAGCTTCCTGCTTACGACGGCCTTGAGATTGAGCAGAAGGAAGCTGCCGAGCCTTCCGATGACAGGATTAATGCCTATATTGACCGCCTGGTTGATACCGAGGCCAAGTACGTTCCCATTGAGGGCCAGGGCCCTGCCACTGAGGGACAGCTCTGCAACATTGACCTCGATATCTATGAAGGCGAAAAGGTCCTGCATTCCATGCACGGCCAGGATCTTGCCATCGGCCAGGTTGCCGCTGCAGAGATCGACGAGCTTGTGAAATCCCTGAAAGTCGGCCAGACCGGCGAAAAGGAAATGACCTTTGCCAAGGATTTCCTGATGCCCGAACTGCAGGGCAAGACCTGCCGCGTTGTCATCACCCTGCACGCCATCAAGGAAAAGAAGGTTCCTACACCCGAGGAATTTGCCCAGAAGGTCAACCTGACCGGCGTTGAGGAACTGCGCCAGAAGTCTGCCGAGCTTCTCAAGTCCCAGATGTCCAACCTCTACAAGGACGAGGCAAAGACAAAGCTCATTGAAAAGCTGCTTGGCATGGTGGAGTTTGAGCTTCCGCCCAGCATTGTCGAAAATGAGATCAATGTCATGGTCCAGAATGACATGTACCAGGCTGAGCGCATGGGCAAGGCCCTGAGCGAGGAGCAGATCAAGGAGTGCAGGGAAAAGCATATGGACAGGGCAAAGAGAAATGCCAAGATCTATGTGCTCCTTCTGACTGTTGCCCAGAATGAAGGCCTGAGTGTTACCGATGAGCAGGTGCGTCTGCAGGTGGAAAGAACAGCTGCCAGGATGCACTACAATCCCACCGAGCTCTACAACTACTACCGCGAAAACGGCTATCTCTACACGATTCGCGACAATATGCTGATTGATATGGCAACCAATGCCATTTACGCCAAGGCAAAGGTGACAACTGTTCCAGCCGATGAGCCTGCTGCAGAAGAAAAGGCACCTGAGGCCTAGCCGGCTGTTGTTCCCCCGTAACATCCCGGACATTCGGGCTTGGCATACAGGGAACAGCCTTTAGACTGATATAATGAGGGGCGGAGGGGCAAATGCTCTTCTGCTCCTTTTTTGACTTTATTTCTGCCTATATTTTTACTTCAAGCATTGGAAAGCTCCGGAGCTTTGCTCTCCTGGCGCACAAAGGAAACTCTATGCCTTATTCAGTTCCCATTGTTGTTGAAAATACAGGACGCACCGAGCGTTCATACGATATTTTTTCCCGTCTGCTCAAGGACCGCATTGTGCTTCTTGGAACTGAGGTCGATGATACGGTTGCCTCCCTTATCTGCGCCCAGCTTCTTTTCCTTGAAAGCCAGGATGCCGAGAAGGACATCTTTCTGTACATCAATTCTCCTGGCGGTTCGGTTTCAGCAGGACTCGCCATCTATGATACCATGCAGTATGTCAGCTGCCCTGTTGCCACTTTGTGCATGGGCATGGCTGCTTCCATGGGTGCTGTCCTGCTTGCCGCAGGCGAAAAGGGCAAGCGCTTCTGCCTGCCGCACAGCACGGTTATGATCCACCAGCCTCTCGGCGGGTATCGCGGCCAGGCGACCGACGTGGAAATCCATGCTGCAGAAATGCTGCGCATAAAGACCATGCTGAATGACATTCTTACAGAAAAGACGGGCCAGCCACTTGACGTGGTTAAAAATGCCACAGAGAGGGACAACTTCATGACACCTGAGGAGGCCGTCAAGTTCGGCCTTATTGACAGGGTGCTGACCTCGCGCAGCGAGATGGGGAACATCAATGCCTAGGAATCCATCAGATTCAAACCAGATTCAGCACTGTGCATTCTGCGGCCGTTCCCAGTATGAAGTAGACCGCATGGTCGGGGAACCCGGCATGTGCATCTGCGACCGCTGCATCCTTACCTGCTATGCCATCATCTCCAAGGGCATGAGGAAGGAGCAGGAAGCCAATGGCATGCCCGGATTTGAGCAGGAGCCTCCTGCCAGAAAGAAAAAGGCGGCAGAAGGACCGCTTCTGACACCGCAGGAAATCAAGGAGCGCCTGGACCAGTATGTCATTGCCCAGGACGAGGCAAAGGTTATTCTCTCTGTCGCTGTCTACAATCACTACAAGCGCATCCGCTATGCCGAGGCGTCGCACGATGACAATGACGTAGAGATAGAAAAAAGCAACATCCTGCTTGTGGGGCCTTCCGGCAGCGGCAAGACTTTGCTGGCCAAGACCCTGGCCCGCATCCTTGACGTGCCCTTTGCCATAGCCGATGCCACGACCCTGACAGAGGCCGGCTACGTCGGCGAGGATGTCGAGAACGTGCTGGTGCAGCTTTTGCAGAATGCCAACTACGACATAGAGGCCGCCAGCAAGGGCATTATCTATATCGACGAAATCGACAAGATTGCCCGCAAGAGCGAGAACACCTCCATCACCAGGGATGTCTCCGGCGAAGGCGTGCAGCAGGCCCTTTTGAAAATAGTCGAGGGAACCATTGCCAATGTGCCGCCCAAGGGCGGACGCAAGCATCCCCAGCAGGAATTCCTGCATGTGGATACATCCAATATCCTCTTCATTGTCGGCGGTGCCTTTATCGGCCTGGACAAGATTGTTGAGAGCCGTGTCGCGGGATCCACAATGGGTTTTGGCGGCAAGCCTCGTTCAGAAAAGGGCATGTCCATGGACGACCTGCTTGAAAAGGTGACGCCTCAGGATCTTGTCAAATTCGGGCTTATTCCTGAATTTGTGGGCCGTATTCCGGTGGTGACGCATGTGGACGACCTGGATGAGGACAATCTGGTCCGCATTCTCGTTGAGCCCAGAAATGCGCTGGTTAGGCAGTACCAGAAGCTCTTTGAGCTTGAGAACATAAAGCTTGAGTTTACGCCTGAGGCTTTGCGGGCCATTGCCCACAAGGCCTGCGAGCGCAAGACAGGTGCCAGGGGGCTGCGCAATGTTATTGAGCATACCATGCTCAATATCATGTTCCGCCTGCCTTCCCTTAAAAATGTGACAGGCTGCGTCATTACAGAGGGTGTGGTCAACAATGGCGATGAGCCTGACCTCAAGTATGGCGAAACCCCTGCCCCTGAGAAAGCAAAGAAGCCTGCAGCCAGAAAAGCGCCAGCCAGGGCCTCTTCCAGGACTTCCAGGACTTCTTCCAGGGACAATCAGTAGCATCTTCTCATTTACATACGGTCACAGAAAGGTCTGCAGCGTAAGGCGTGCAGGCCTTTTTTGGTGCAAAGGGGCTGGGATTCCACAGGCATTGGCAGTCCGGAATGCAAAATTTAGGCCCGTTGCAAATATGGAATATTTATAGCGCCTGTGATACAAGAT
>CAVJEZ010000006.1:19571-23768 GCA_963648625.1 Odoribacter splanchnicus | reverse complement strand
GGCGCTTTTGGGCGAGCCCATAACCATATACGGCGAGGGGCAGCAGACCAGATCCTTCTGCTATGTGGATGATCTTATCGAGTGCATGGTCCGCTTCATGGCTACGGACGATGACTTTACCGGCCCCATGAACATGGGAAATCCCGGCGAATTCACCATCGGCGAGCTGGCCGAAAAGATAATACGCATAACCGGCAGCTCTTCAAAAATTATCCATGAGCCCCTGCCTGGCGATGATCCGAGGCAGCGCCGTCCCGATATTTCCCTTGCCAGGGAAAAGACCGGCTGGGAGCCAAAGGTGGCTTTGGAAGAGGGCCTTGTCAAAACCATTGCCTATTTTGACGGCCTTCTGAAGTCCGGCTGGACCAGATAGCGCAGACGTCTGGCTTTTGCCAAATTTTGCAAAAAAACGGGTAGCTCATTGACGCCAATTTTGTCATAAGCTAGTCTGGAATTTAGCTTGGAGACGATCCAGAGGCTGTCATATGTTCCTGCGCCATTATGGTGCGGGCATGGCGGCTGGCAGGAAGGCTGTGCAGGACCAGGCCAGTCTTTTGGGCCGGATCGGAAAAGCAAGTTGGATCCTGAGATAGCGACGCAGTGGAAGCTCTGGTAAGGAACCGGCTGGAAAAACGGAATAGAGAAAGGAGCACTGTCTGCCCTTATGCAGTACAGCCTGGAAGAGATTCGCAGGACCACGCAATATCTTCCCCTGGCAGTATGGCAGTTATGGTAGCGCAGGCTTCAGAATATTCTGCCAGCCGTGACGTACTTGAACCAACTATCTCTACAGGGGAAAACTATGAACATCTCCAAGATTATGTGTTGTGTCAATCTGGCAGAAGACTGCTCGCTAATCGCGAACTATACCAGGAAGATGGCTCTCAGCATGGGCGCTGAAGTGCTGTGCCTGTATGTGGCTCCTACCCTTAGGCAGTACACGGGCTTTCATGTCCAGCCCCAGACCATTGGCCACTTTGTGGAAGAAATTACCTCTGCCGCACAGCAGAAGATGGACACCTTCATCGCGGAAAACTTTGACGGCGTCAAAGCAGAAGGCAAGGTAGAAGTCGGATACGCTTCCGAAGTCATACTTGAGCTGTCCGAGAAGGAGAAATGCGACCTTATCGTCATGTGCACACATGGCCGCACCGGACTTGACCGTATCCTGTTCGGTTCGGTTGCCGAGAAGGTTGTACAAAAGTCCGTTGTACCGGTTCTTTCACTCCGTCCTGAAGATTTGGAACGGTATGCTGAGAAAGACTAGGTATTTTGATTTTCTAAGCCGGCTGGCAGTGGGATCGGATGTCCGGTGCCCTGTCAGCCGTCTTTTTTTACTGTCAGCCATTAATATGGCAGCCGGACCTTTCCGGAATGTATGCTTCTGATATGCAGGCGTGCAAAGAAACGACAGGGAGTCGTCATGTTTGAAAGTGTTGTCCGCCCTGAAATTCTGTCCCTTGAGCCCTATGTCCCAGGGCGCTCCATTGACGAGATTCGGGAAGAATATGGCCTGGAACGTGTAATCAAGATGGCAAGCAATGAAAATCCGCTTGGCGTCTCTCCGCTGGTTTTGCAGGCTTTACGGAAGCATGCAGATACTGTTTTCCGCTATCCTGCCGGCGGCAACCCGCGCCTTGTGCGCGCCTTAAGCTCGCACTGGCAGGTTGCCCCTGAGCGCATCGTTGTCGGCAACGGCTCAGATGAAATCATCGACATGCTGATACGCATGCTGGCGCAGCCTGGCAGGGACAATGTGGTCTGCTTTGAACCCTGTTTTTCCCTGTATCCCATACAGTCCCTGATACAGGGCGTTGAAATACGGCGCGAGCCTGTCAATGAGGACTTCAGCTTTGATTTTGACAAGCTCTTGAGCCACGTTGATGCCAATACGCGCCTGGTCTTCGTTACCACGCCCGACAATCCCTCAGGCTTCTGCCCCGATCCGGACGCAGTAAAGAGCCTGGCTGAACGGCTGCCTGCAAACTGCCTCCTGGTCATTGACGAAGCCTATATGGATTTTGCGCCCGGCGAGGGCGAGACCGAGGCAGACTGGTCCCTTTTCAAGCGCGGCGACCTGCCGTCCAATGCCTGCGTTATCCGCACCTTTTCAAAAAGCTACGGCCTCGCCGGCCTGCGCATAGGCGTCGGCATACTGCCGGAAGAGCTTGCTGACTGCTACTGGCGGGCAAGGCTGCCTTTTTCGGTGAACATCCTTGCAGAGGAAGCTGTCCTGGCTGCCCTTGACGATGACAGGTTCCGTGCCCTTACCATGGAGACCGTGCGCGAGGGGCGCAGGCTTTTGTCAGAATCCCTTGCAAAGATGGGCTGCAAAGTCTGGCCGTCCAGGGCGAATTTTATCATGTTTATGCCGCCAAGATCCTGCACGGCAGAGACGTTGTATGAAAAGCTTCTGCAAAAAGGCGTTATCGTGCGCCTTCTCAAAAGCTATTCCCTGCCGGAGTATATCCGCCTCAGCATAGGGAATGCTGAGGAAAACAGCTTCTTTTTGCAGAAAACCGCTGAAATCCTGGAGGCATAATGGACAGCAAGACCGAAGGCAAGATCGGAGTTGTGACACTGGACGGCCCTGCGGGCGTGGGCAAGACCACACTTGCCAAACAGGTAGCCGAAGCACTGCATATAGCCTATCTCGATACAGGCGCCATGTTCCGCACCCTGGCCCTGCGGCTGGGCGACGAAATCAGGGATTTGCCGGAAGAGGAAATCCGCAGGCGTGCTGCCGGTATCGTCTTTTCACTTAAGGGGACGGGCGCAGAGTCGCAGCTTCTCTGCTCGGGCGTGCCTGTGGGACAGGAGATCCGCACTGAGGAAGTGGGGGCTCTTGCCTCGCGCGTGGCAACTATTCCCGTGGTGCGCCAGATCCTTAAGGAAGCGCAGCGCAGCCTTGGTGCCGCAGGCTCCATAGTGGTGGAAGGACGCGACATGGGAACGGTGGTCTTTCCCCGGGCCCGGTACAAGTTTTTCCTTGATGCCTCTCCGAAAATCCGCGCCCTGCGCCGCCTGAACCAGCTGAAGGAAATGGGGCAGACGGCATCACTGGGGGACCTGGAAAAGCAGATCCGCGAACGCGACGAGCGTGACAGGAACAGGCCTGTTGCCCCCCTGCGCCCTGCCGATGATGCCCTTTGCATTGATACGTCAAACCTGACTATCGAGGATACGAGAAAGTGCATTCTGGGCTGCATCAAAGACAAGCAGAATGCGCAGAAGAAGGCTTGTTCTGCAGACGGTGTGCCCCTGCTTGCCCCGTACTGGGAGGCTGTGCAGGAAAAGCATCCCCTGGTGCATTTCATTACCAATTCCGTCATCATCAACGACTGTGCCAACATAACCCTTGCTGCAGGTGGATCGCCCATTATGGCTGATGCCCCGGAAGAGGCCGGCCAGGTCACAGAAATCTGCAATGCCCTTGTCTTAAATATCGGCACCGTGTGCCAGCGCACTGCCTTAAGCATGCAGATTGCCGGATCGGCAGCCAGAAAGCTCGGCCATATGGTGGTGCTGGATCCCGTCGGCGCCGGCATTTCCGATATCAGGAACAATGCCCTGCAGATGATACTGCGCGATGCAGCGCCAAAGATCATCAAGGGAAACAGCTCTGAAATACGCTATCTGGCAGAGGGTACCGGAGCTGCCAAGGGTGTCGATGCGCAGGATGGGGACATGACGGATGAGGGCAATCTGCTGGCCCATGCCCGCATGGCCCAGGCCCTGGCGCAAAGGCAGGATGCCATTGTCATTATCACAGGGGCCATCGACATCGTGGCGTCGGCCGGGGAGGCATACGCTGTCAGCAACGGCAGCCCCTGGATGGGCCGCATTTCTGGTGCAGGCTGCATGTGTGCCGCTGTCCTTGGTGCCTATGCAGGCGCAAGCCCCGAGGAGCCTTTGGCAGCTGCCCTTGCAGCCATGGCGGCTATGGGTGTTGCCGGGGAAAAGGCAGAAGCCAGGCTGGATGACGAGGCAGGCGCCGGTACCTATCATATGTACCTGATCGATGCGGTTTCCCGCCTGGACGGGGAAGAGCTGGACAGGAAAAAGCGTATCAGAAAGATTCTGTAGCAGAATATTCAGGGCATCCTGTTCGGCAGAATTATGGTCAGGGATATGGTCAGGTAAGACGCAATGGCTACAATGTTTCCATCCGCAGTGGATACTTTTTCAACGGCAGGA
>CAVJEZ010000006.1:10970-19324 GCA_963648625.1 Odoribacter splanchnicus | reverse complement strand
AATACCGCAACAGGCTTCTCTGCATCCTGAGCAAGCCGCCGCTTGGCAGTCCGCAGCAGCTTATGTGCCCTGTAAGCATGTGCGTTGTCTTCCCGCATATCAGCAGGAGTGAGCTGCGTGAAAAAGGCCTGCAGCAGATTTTTCCGGAGGAAAGCCTGCTCTGCTGGGACGAGATGCAGGAAAATTCGCCCTACTGGCGGGATGTGTCCGGCCAGAAGTTTCATGAATGGCTCAGGAACCAGTTTCCTCCGCCGTTTCCGTTCTATCTGGCACAGAACCAGCTGAACGAGCTTCGTGCCGCCATTTTTCCCCAGGTGCGCCTGAGCCTGCCCCGCCAGCAGGAGAATCCGGACAACAGGGACGCTCTGATGGCTCTGGACCATGATCAGGAAAACCTGGCCCGCACCATCGGGCCGGGAAGGCATCTTATCGTTGGTCCTGCCGGCAGCGGACGCACGCTCATACTGGCCTCGATGGCATGGCATCTCCCGCGTGTCAGCCGGAACATCAGCCGTATCCTGGTGGTCTGCTTCAATCTCTCCCTGGTGGGCTACATACGCCGCCTGCTGGCACAAAAGGGTGTCAGCATCGGGCCTGAAGGAGTGGAAGTGCTGCCTTTTTATTCGCTTTGCGAACGCATTCTGGGCGAAAAGTTGTCCCACTCTGCCGAGACAGCAGACTTTTACAGCCTTGTTGTGCAGGAAACCCTGGACAGGCTGGACGGATCACATCCTCTTCAGCAGCACTGGGATGCCGTGCTGGTGGATGAAGGACAGGATTTTTCAAAGGAGATGGCACAGGTCCTTTGCAGGCTTCTGCCCAAGGGCGGCACACTTGTCGTGGCCAAGGACGACAACCAGCGCCTGTACCAGGAAGACGGCAGCGTATGGGAACAGTTAGGACTTGAGGGACTGCGCGTGCATCGCATGACAAGGCAGTACAGAAACACAGCTGCCATTGCCAGGTATGCCGCAAGGCTGCTGCCGGAAACATCGGGGATTAGTTTTGCCGGAACAGGCGGGAAAACGCCTGAGGTTATTGTGCGCCAGTCTGTACAGGAGCAGGTGCAGTATATTGTGCAAAGCGTTAAGCACTGCATCGGCAAGGGCATTCCGATGAACGAGATTGCCATCCTGTATGTGACAAGCCATATGGGTGACATATGCCTGCCTGAGTATATTGCTCAGGAACTGGAATACAGCGGCATTATGGCCCGCTGGATTTCAAAAAATGCTGACACCAAGCATTATTATGACATAACGACGGACAGCGTGACAGTATCTACCATTCACAGTGTCAAAGGGCTGGATTTTTCCCATGTGTTCATAATAGGGCTTGATAGGCTGCCGGATACTCCGCACAACCGCAGGCTGGCCTACGTCGGGATGACACGGGCACGCGACCGGCTCACTGTCGTTGCTGGGAAGCGGACCGGGCTTGTTATGTGATTTTATGAGCTTGCAGTATAAAGGAACACACATAATGGAGGACATCATGCCGGAATTCAAAGTTCTGATAGGCGGGGACAATTTTGCCGAAATCCGGCGGGGAAAATACTGCTATGTCGACAAAACAGGGTTCCTGAACGACTTTCTTCCATTGTCGGCAAAGGTAAGCCTTATCACACGCCCGAGACGTTTTGGTAAAACGCTCTTTATGTCCATGTTGTCCGAGTTCTTTGATATTGCAAAGGACAGCCGTGAGCTTTTTGCGGGTCTTAAGATCTCTGCCAACGAGGAACTGTGTGCACAGTGGATGAATCAGTATCCTGTGATTTCCCTTTCCCTGAAGGACGTGGACAAGCCAACATATGCAAGGGCTTTAGCGAGATTTCAGGAGGAAATCACAAAATTTTGCAAAAACCGCAAATATCTACTTTCTTCAGAGAGAGTAGCAAAAGAAGATAAGGTACTGATTCAGAGGTATCTGGACAGGGAGGCAGACGAGGATACTCTCGGCCTTTCCCTGGAAACCCTGATCAACGCCATGTCCAGCCATTACGGCAAGCCGGTCATAGTTCTGATAGATGAATACGATGTCCCTGTCGCAAAGGCAGAAGCAAACGGCTACTATGATGAAATGATAGGTTTCATGCGTGGTCTTTTATCCTCAGCCTTGAAAATAGGCCAGGACAGCCTGCTTTTTGCCATTCTTACAGGTTGTTTGCGTATAACTAAAGAAAGTATTTTTACGGGTCTTAATAATCTTAAATGTTTTGACATTTCTGATAACAGATTTGCTGATGCTGTCGGATTTACCCAGGCCGAGGTGGATCAGCTTCTGGCTGACGCAGGTCTTTCCGCCAGAAGAGAGGAAGTCAAAGCCTGGTATGACGGATACTGTTTCGGAGCAAAGCAGGAAATATACTGCCCATGGAGCATCATAAACTATGTTTCTGATGCCATGGCTGAGCCCAATACTTCTCCTCAGGCCTACTGGTTGCATACAAGTGACAACGAACTTGTTCGGAGGCTTATTGCAAGCAATCCTGCCGACCTTACTGATACCATTGATTTCCTTCTGGCCGGCGGCATTCTTCCTGTACAGCTCAGCATCGCCCCAAGCTATAAAAATCTCACGTTTTCTCCGGAAAACATCTGGTCCCTGCTCTATTTTACAGGGTACCTTACCAGAGTTCCGAAAGCTGTGGCAGACAAACTTTTGCCATCTGGCACTAATATGGATGCTTTGGCAATTCCCAACAAGGAGATCTCCAAAATCTTCAAGGAAGAGCTGAAAGAGTGGTTCTCTAAGCGTCTGACCAATGCGCAACGCACTGATTTGTATCAGGCCTTCTGGAAACCTGACGCTGATCGCTTTGTGGAGATGCTGTCTCGGACGCTCCTTGTAAGCATCAGCATGTATGATTACAAGGAACTCTTTTATCATGGCATGCTGACAGGGATCTTTCTTTCCACCATGGCACAGACAGTCTCCAATCTTGAGGCAGGCGAGGGACGCTCGGATATCCTGGTCTGGGACGGGAGCATGGCTGCTGTCATAGAGGTTAAGCGTACAAAAAATGCAGAGGACCTTCCGTCCCTGGTGGAACAGGGGATGAAGCAGATCGCAGACAACAAGTACGATGCCATGTTAAGAGCTAATCCTTCTGTCCGTACCATTCTCCATTGGAGTATTGCCTTTTGCAAAAAAAGCTGCATGGCAAAGGCTGTGGTTGCAAGCGAACAGTAAAGGCTTTCAAAGGGGATCCATGTCTGGCAGGTCCGGATTTCAGCAGAACAAAAATAAAGGGGTTTTGTTACTTTGCAGTACCAAAACCCCGTAGCTTTCAATATGTGGTGGAGAAGAGGAGATTTGAACTCCCGACCCCCGCAATGCGAATGCGATGCTCTCCCAACTGAGCCACTTCCCCACTGTGTCTGCCTATCCTAGACATGAAGCCTGCCATCGTCAAGCCCTCGTGCCAGGCATAGTCGGCCATGTTCTGGCAGGCAAAAAAGTTGAAAGTCATAATGGCACCGCTGTTTGTGGCTGTATATGCTATTGGCTAGAGAGAAAAAAAAGTGTATTAAACCGCAGTTTTTGCTGTAAAGATCTGGCATCCTGCCACATGACCAACGATGCCGGCTTCGTTTTTCCTGTCTTTATGCTGGCAGGGCGGCGTATCCGGCATCCCCTGTCAGGTGGCGGACAGCCGGCTTCAAGAGAGCTTTTTCGTGAAAGAATATCGGGATCATTATTTTTTGAAGGCGAAGCAGGAAAATTATCCTGCCCGCAGCGTCTACAAGCTGAAAGAAATTGATGCCCGCTTTCACATATTCCGGCGCGGTATGCGCGTCCTTGACCTGGGAGCTGCCCCAGGCTCATGGTCTCTGGGCGCAGGCGAGAAGGTCGGGCCGACTGGCCTTGTCCTGGGCTGCGACATACAGCCTGCCAGGACGGATTTTCCGCCGCATGTCTCGTTCATGCTCGAAGACGTTTTTGACAGGTCCGCAGAGTTTGAAGCAAAACTGGACGAAATCGGTCCCTTTGATGTCGTTATGAGCGATATGGCCCCCAGCACCACAGGCAACAAGTTTACGGACCAGTGCCGGTCTCTGGAACTGTGCCAGGAAGCTTTTGAGCTGGCTCTGGCCAGGCTGAAGCCTGGTGGTGCCTTTATCGTCAAAATTTTTATGGGGCCTGACATCCAGGAGCTTCTTGCTCCCATGCGCAAGGCCTTTACGACAGTCAAAACATTTAAGCCAAAAAGTTCCCGTGCCGAAAGCAAGGAAACATTTTTTGTAGGAATGGGCCTGCGGCCTTAGCAGGTCCTGTTCCAGTAAAGAGAGATTGAGAGGTATTTTATGTCTGGTCATTCCAAATGGGCAAATATCCAGCACCGCAAGGGGCGTCAGGACGAAAAGCGCGGCAAGGTTTTCACCAAGGCCGCCAAGGAAATCATCATTGCTGCCAAGGGCGGCGGTGATCCTGCCGGCAACTCCCGTCTGCGCGCTGCTATTGCCGCAGCCAAGGCGGTGAACCTGCCCAAGGACAGAATTGAGGCAGCCATCCGCAAGGGTACAGGCGAAGATGCCGGCGGTGACCTGACTGAATGCTTCTACGAGGGCTACGGCCCCGGCGGCATTGCCATCATGATCGAGGTCGCCACCGACAACAAAAACCGCATTGTTGCCGAAGTCCGCCACCTCTTCACCAAGCACGGCGGATCCCTGGGTGAAAACGGCAGCGTGGGCTGGATGTTTGACCGCAAGGGCGTGATCACCATTGACCGCGCAGCCTACGACGAAGACAAGATGATGGAACTGGCTCTTGAGGCCGGTGCTGACGATGTCATCGACGACGAAGACGTGTGGACCATCCAGACCAACATGGAAGACTTTACTTCCGTGCGTGATGCCCTGGAAGCCAGCGGTGTTGCCATGCAGTCCGCAGAGCTTGCCATGGTGCCCCAGAACCTGGTTGCCGTGGACAAGGCCGTGGCTGAAAAGGTGCTCCGTCTTATGGAAGCCCTTGACGACAACGACGACGTGCAGAACGTGTACAGCAATGCCGACTTCCCCGAGGATATGGGCGAATAGCTGCAGGCATGGAACCTGTAACAGTTATCGGCATTGATCCTGGCTCTGTCAGAACAGGCTGGGGCGTGGTGCGTGCTGCCTCGTCAGGCTATGAGCTTGTCGATTGCGGGCTTATTAAGACCGTTTCCTCGGGCAATGAGGATTTTTGCAGCAGGCTGGCCGTTATCTATCACGACCTTGCCGATGTCCTGCGCAGAACCAGGCCTGCTGAAGCTGCCATAGAGCAGGTCTTTATGGCCAAGAATGCGCAGACAGCCTTCAAGCTTGGCCAGGCGCGCGGCGTTGCCGTTGCCGCCTGTGCTTCAGTCAATATCCCCGTATATGACTATGAGCCCAAGCTGGTAAAGAAAACGCTTGTAGGAACAGGCAGTGCCGAAAAGGAACAGGTTGCCTTTATGGTGCGGTGCCGGCTCGGGGTGCGCAGTGCAGACTGGGCCCTGGATACATCGGATGCGCTGGCCATTGCGCTGACGCATCTGAGCCTCAGGCGCTTCAAGCAGATGGCATCCGCTGTCAAAGCCTGTAAATAGAAAATTTCTCCCGTCTGTCTTTTTCAGGGCAGGCGGGAGTTTTGTTTTGGCAGACAGGGGAACAGATTTCCTGTCTGCCGGTGGGAAAAGAAAAAGACAGCGCTTGAAAAAAGGTGCTATGACACGAAAAGGCTTCTTTATGGAGCCTTTTTTTGATGTCCTGACAGGCACATGAAGACGGGGAAAGCGTCTTAAGTATCTGGAAAAGGAGTATATTTTATTTCTAAAAATAAAGCTTGACACTATTTATATGCTGATTTAGAAGGCGTATCGTCAGACAATATGTTTGACAAATTACAGTATAGTAGGGTGAAAAACTATATGAAATGGACAAGATTTGTACGTGCTAAATCAGTTTGTGCTTATTTTTTCGTCGGACCGGGTTTGATGTACGGGCTTTTTACATCCCGTATGCCTGCCCTGAAAGAACAGGTACAGGCCAATGAGGCAGAAATAGGTTTTGTTCTGCTGGCCTTCGGCTTGTCTGCGTTATTCGGCCTTATGAGCTGTGCCTCATTGATACGCAGATTTACCAGCAGGAAGGTTATCAGGTACGCATCCTTTGTGCTGATGTTTACCCTGCCTTTGTGCGGCCTTATGACATCGCCCCTGTTTCTGGGGCTGGCTGTCATTTCCATGGGCTTTCTGACAGGCCTTGTTGACGTGGCCATGAATGCCCAGGCCATCCAGCTGGAAAAGCGCTTTGCAGCTCCCTGCCTTGCCCTGATGCATGCAAGCTACAGCCTGGGCGGGCTTGTCGGTGCCCTGAGCAGTGCTGCTTTTGCTGCCCTGGGCCTGCCGCCTTTCTGGAATTTTGCCATTATAATGGCCCTGTATATGCTGCCCAGGCCCTGGGCTGTGCCCAGACTTGCCAAGGACCAGGTCATAAAGGCAGGAGCAAAGGAGGACACAAAAAAGGGCAGGGGCTTTATCCTGCCGCCATTGTTTGTCCTTCTCTGCGGCCTGCTTGCGGCCTGCTGCTATTCCGGCGAGGGGACAGTGGGCGAATGGGGATCCCTCTATCTCTTCTCGATTAAAGGTTCCAGCGAGCAGATGGCCGCCCTTGTGTATGCGTGCTTCTCTGTTTCCACGCTGACCTGCCGTCTTTTTGTCGATATGCTGCGCACGCAGTTTTCCGATTTTCCGATTGCCCTTCTGGGCGGCCTGCTGGCTGTCACAGGCATGAGCATTGTCCTCACGAGTCCCTATGCCCCCTTATGCCTTGTGGGCTATTGCTGCATGGGCCTAGGGATGGCTCCTATGGTTCCTTTGTGTTTCAGCGCGGCAGGGAAATGCCCGCATGTGACGCCTGATGAAGCCTCTGCCGTGGTATCGGTTTTGGGATACAGCGGGCTTCTGGCCTGTCCTCCGGTTATTGGTGTCGTTGCCCACAATTACGGGCTTGACAAGGCCTTATTTATTGCCCTCGGGCTGGCAGTGTGCCTCTGTATTGGTTCCTTCCTTTTCAGGGAGCGCAGAACTGCAAACCAGTAGAGAGCCGCAGATGTTTTAGAAAGTGTACAGGAGGCGGGAAGCGCAGGCTTTCCGCCTCTTTCATTGCCTGTTTGCCGGGCTCTGTTCAGGGATTGTTGCGCCTGTTTTTGCGTGCCCTCATGCGCTCATGAATGCGTTCAAAGAGCACAGGGCAGAAACGGATGCCAAGGGGAACAAAGGTGGCAAGAAAGAGGATGCCTGCCGCAGAAAGGCCGGCAAATGCTGTGAGAATGGGAGAACAGTCCGTAAGATACGAACGTACAAAGGCATCGGCATAATAGCCCAGGATGCATCCTGGCAGGGCACAGAGCAGGGAGCAGACGCTTATGGAAAGAAGTCCTGAGAAGCACGTCGTGCCCTGCCTTTTTATCCAGATGGCGCCTAGGACAAGTGTAAAGGCAAGGAGTCCTGCAAAGGAACACATGGCTATGGCACAAGGTCCTTCAGGGACAGCCAGAAAATAGTATACAGGCAGGAATGCTATGGTCACCAGCGTGCCGGAAAGGGCCGGCGTGACTGTGTCCATCATGGCATAAAAGCCGCGGGTAAGAATTTCCAGGATAACCCAGAGCGGTGCTGCTGCCAGCAGGATCTGAAGGAGTGGCACTGCGCGTATGATTTCTTCCTGCGCCATGCGGCCTCCGTAAAAGAGCAGGCTGAATGCCGAAGGCGCAAGCAATGCCATCCACAGGGCAAGCGGGATAATAAGGCCTGTGCCAGTCCTGAGTGCTTTTGAGAGAACTTTTTCAAAGCCTTCCCTGTCGCCCTTTGTCAGGAGGGAGACCAGAAACGGGTAGGAAGCCAGGGCTGCAACCTGGCCTATAAGGGCTACCGGCACCTGGGCCAGCCTTTTGGCGTAGCTTAGGAGGGCAACAGAGCCTTCCCCTGTAAGGGAGCCAAAGACACGCAGGAACTGCTCGTCAAGGGCCGTAATGGTCTGCCCCAGCATCAATGGCAGGGCCAGCAGGATAAATTTTTTGAAGAGGGGATGCGCAAACCTGGGCCTGTATCTGAAGCCTCCGCTTCTCACAACCAGCAGGGGGAGGAACAGGGTGCCTGCGGCGGCTCCGACAAGGACGCCGATGCAGTAGCCTGTCATGCCCTGCACAAGGCCCAGAAGCGGAAGGCTGACGCCAAAGAGTATGATTGACCCGTTATAGATGAGAGGGGCCAGTGCCGGTATGGCGAACTGCCTGCGCAGGAAAAGCAGGGACATGACACAGGAGCCTGTGAGAAAGAAAAACTGCGTAGGCAGGGTCAGGTGCATGAAAAACTGCAGCCTGAGATT
>CAVJEZ010000006.1:0-10188 GCA_963648625.1 Odoribacter splanchnicus | reverse complement strand
TTTGCATCCACATGCAGGCCATGCGGCGGTCCATTTCCCGCTCGCATTCCATGGCGGCCCGCTCCTGCCTGTTGATCATGTCGCAAATCCTGACAAGGGCCTTGCCGGCAGGAACAGGCCCGTCGTCACAGCCCAAGGCCAGCTTGAGGGCCCTGTGCACGACAAGATCGGCATAACGGCGTATAGGGGAGGTAAAATGGCAGTAGGCCTGTGAGGCCAGGCCAAAGTGCCCGATGTTTTCAGGGGAGTACTTTGCCTGGGCCATGCTGCGCACGCAGAGCCTGTTGAAGACAGATTCCCCTGGCTGGCCTTTTAAGGAGCGCAGCAGATCTGGCAGCATTTTGGCAGAAAATTCTTTTTTGCGGGGCAGAAAGCCGCAGGCAACAAGCATGGTGTGCAGAATATTGAGCTTGTCCTGGCTGATGGAAGGGTGAATGCGATAGATGCAGGGATAGCCGCCTGCCCCGAGAAATTCAGCCACAGCCTCATTGGCTGCTATCATGAATTCCTCGATGAGCCTGTGCATGTCATGCCGGGTGGTACGCTTAAACTCTGTAATGCGGCCTCTTTCGTCAAAGGATGCCTCAGGCTCGGGCAGGTCAAAGTTCAGGGTTCCCCGTCTGTCCCTGGCATCTGCCAGAATGTGATACAGTTCCAAAGCCTGCCCAAGCATGGAAACAATCTCGCCGGAGCGGGGATTGTCCCTGGAAAAGGAAGCGCATGCCTCCTCATCCCTGTCTATGACAAGGCTTTTGGCCTGATCATAGGTCAGGCGGGCCGCTGAATGGATGACGCCCAGGCCAAAGGAGCTTTTGCGCCTTTTCCCCCTTGGCGTGAATTCAAGATTTGCAAAGACAACAAGCCTGTCCCTGTCCGGCATTAAGGAACAGAGATTGTTGCACAGTTCTTCCGGGAGCATGGGCTCGACTGATGTAGGGAAATACCAGGAATTGCCCCTCAGCAGGGCTTCCCTGTCCAAAGGGGATCCTGGCCGCACATAGTGGCTGACATCGGCAATGGCTACGCGCAGGCGGTAGTATCCCCTGGGCAGCTTTTCAACGCAGACGGCATCGTCAAAATCCCTTGCATCAGCCCCGTCCATAGTGACAAAGGGAAAGCCCGTGAGATCGGTCCTGTTTTCCCTGTCAGCCGCAGTCAGTTCCTGCGGCAGCTTTTTTGTTTCCTTGAGCACCTGGTCCGGAAAGGCCTGCGGCACCATGTGGTTCAGCTTGACCAGCTCTTCCTGTTCATGGATGGAGGACATGGCCCTGGTTATTTTGACAACCTGGACATGGACAAGGCCGTCTTTGCGGAAGAGAGGCTTTGCCTCTGCTATATCCGTGCTTTCTGCGCCGATGTCATTATTGTCCACGACAAAGATGTCGCTTGTATCTCCCAGATTTGTGACAAAGCGCCTGCTGACGGCTCTCCCCCAGAGAATGTCGGGATTTTTGCGGCCGGACAAAAGTTCAAGGGTTATGCGCGCTGTTGTCTCCCTGACTACCTGGACGACGTCGCATTTGGGGATGTAGCCGGGATAGAAGGCTTCAAGGGGCTGTACCAGTATCCTGTCACCTGGAAGAAGCAGGGCAGGGCTTTTTCTGATGTTCAGGGTGACAGAAAGTCCGTCTGGCGTTTCTGCCCTGACCTGGGCCTGCCCGTTGGCCGGAGTATAAATGCCTTCAAGCCTTTCGGGCTTTAGGCGCGTATACAGGCCCCTGTCCAGGAGGACAGCCTTGTCGGCAATGAGCTCTTCGAGCAGCCTGTCCAGCTGGTTCCGTTCATCAAAGCCGATGTCAAAATAGGCATAGAAATCTTCTATGAAGGCTCCGCCCAGCTCGTCCATGTAGCGCAGGAGGGCTTGGGCTGAAAGGCCTGGTACAGGGCAGTAGCGGTTGTGATGAAAACGGATTTTGTTGTCCTGCTCAAGATGAAGAAGTATGCGCTGAAGAGCTTTCTCTCTTTTTTCGTTCAGGCACCCCAGTTTCTTTGACAGGGCAGTAAGCGTGATGCCTGCTTCTTTTTTTTGCACAAGGGCAAGGACGTCATCAGGCTCAGGGTCATGTCCCAAATCCCATTTTTTGCCATCAAAAAGAACAAGCCCTGTCTTTTTGAGGCGCATGAGCTTTTCCTTTATTTTCTTGTGATCCTGCCCTTTGCCATATTCTTCTTCAAGCAAGGCACAGATATCTGCAAGGGAAATGCAGCCATGGCGGCGGAGCACATCAAGTACTGCCTGTGTGTCGATGGCATTGATGAAATAGTATCTCTTAAGAAATCCTATTTTGTCCTTTCTTCTGAGCAATCCCAGGGCCCTTGTGACTGCATCTTTTTCCTGCGGCGTCTCACAGCTGAGCAGCCTGAACAGGTCTTTTTTTTCCAGGCGGCCGTGTTCTGTCAGAACAGCAATGATTTTGTCTGAAAACCAGTCATATTCAGGAGTATTGTCTTCAGGACTGCTTTCAGAAAAGTACTGTTCCTTTTGATCTGTTTGATCTGAATGATCCGTATGATCCCTGTGATCCATGTAATTGTTATCCTTGCTGAGCAGCAGAGGCAAAAGACCTGGCTGAAAAGAGCAACGAAGGACAGCCTAAAAAAGAGAGGCTGTCCGCAAGAAACGGACAACCCCTCTTTAGCAAAAAATCAGTCTGCTTCCAATCAGCAGGGGACGTTAGCCCCTATGCTTAGTCGCGGCTTGAGCCGAAGAGGCGCAGCAGCATGAGGAAGAGGTTGATGAAGTCAAGGTACAGGGTGAGCGCGCCCAGGATTGCACCGCGGCGCACAGCCGTGCCGTCTTCCAGGGGAGCGGCACTGCCGAACTCGCGAATCTTCTGCGTATCATAGGCGGTAAGGCCGGTGAAGATGATAACGCCGCACACGCTGATGACAAAGTCCATCATGCTGCTGCCGAGGAAGATGTTGACAATGGAGGCTATGATAATGCCTATGAGCCCCATGAAAAGGAAGGTGCCCATGCCGGTGAGATCACGCTTGGTGACAGTGCCGTATATGGACATGGCCAGGAACATGCCGGAGCAGGTGAAGAAGGCATTGGCAATGGAGCCCATGGAATAGACAACAAAGATGGACGAAAGTGTCAGGCCGGTGAGTGCTGCGTAGAGCACAAACATGGCTGTTGCCGTAAAGGCTGACATTTTGTGCACGGCGGCAGACAGGGCGATGACAATGCCGAACTGGGCCACAATCAGGATGATGGGAATAATCATGCTGCTGAAGATGGCCGCCTGCATGGCAGGGGATGTGGCAACGCCGACTGCAACAAAGGCAGTGACCAGCAGGCCTACTGTCATCCATGTGTAGACATGACGCATGAATTCGGCAGCAACGCTGAGGCCTGATGCGTATGTTCTTTGCTGGGGGCTGAAGTTGAAGGACATTTTTTTTCTCCTGAGGGAATGAAGCGCGGCTCCGGCTGTCTTAAGAGCTCTAAGCGGATATTCTGTTTTTCTGCCGGGCAACTCTTATGTGCCGCCATAAGGCGGAGTTTTTTAGATAGTTGTTGCTCGTGAATACATATAAGATTTGTCTGCCGTTCTGCAAGAGGGCAGATGGCACTCCGCAGCAGGATGTAGGGGGTAAGACTGTTTATAAACAAGGGATTGGCCAGGGAATGGCTGAAGGAGCATATCCCGCTGCAGAGCATCAATATACTGTAATCTTGCAGTTTACGGCAAAATGGCTATGCTTGAAAAGCGCAAACAGCAGTGTCCAGGCCGGCAATACGGCGGATTTGCTGTCTGCAGCCTAAATTTTCAAAGGAGGATCCGCCCCCAGCGGCGGCCATTGATACCTATGACAAGGCGTTTTTTCCTGACCAGTCTTATAGCTGCCTTTATGTTCGGCAGCGTGTTCTTTTCTGATGCTGCTTATGCAGATGACACCATTGTCCAGATGGACACATCCATGGGCACAATAGTGCTGCGCCTGGATGAGCGCAAGGCTCCTGAAACCGTGGCCAATTTCTTGCAGTACGTCAACGCAGGCTTCTATAACGGAACCATATTCCACCGCGTTATCAAGGGCTTTATGATTCAGGGCGGCGGCTTTACGCCTGAACTGACTCAGAAATCGACAAAGGCCCCCATCAAAAACGAGGCCACCCAGCAAACGCGCAATACGCAGTACACCATAGCCATGGCCCGTACTTCCGATCCCAATTCGGCCACCAGCCAGTTCTTTATCAATACCAAGAACAACCGCTTCCTGGATCCGGACCGCAGCCAGGACGGCGTCGGCTACTGTGTGTTCGGCCGTGTCATCCAGGGCAAGGAAGTCGTTGACAAAATCGAGTCTGTGCCCACAAGCAACAAGCATCCCTACTACAAGGATGTGCCGGTGACACCGGTTGTCATCAAGTCTGTCACTGTTCTCAAGGGCAAGTAAACGGCATCCTGCCGGCAAAGCCGGCTGTCTTTCAGATATAAATTTGGTGCAGGGCCTGCTTCCGGTTACGGGAGCAGGCTTTTGCTTTTTGCTATCGTGCCTGCCAGCAGGATGCGCATTTTGTCATCCAGCACAATGCCGGTCTGCCCCGGGGCTGAGAGGAAAAGCGCTTCCTCGCACAAAACATGCACGGCACCGTCTTCAATACGGATATGTGCCCTGACGGGCTTCTGGCGGAAGCGCAGGCGGACAAACACCGTATCCGGAAACTCGTCAGGCTCAATCATGAAATTGGGGCTGAGCAGGACGGCCTGGGCCTGCCTTGTGCGGCTCTTTCCTCCGACAAGCAGAATATTTTTTTCAGAATCCTTTCCAAGCACGTACAGCGGCTCATTCCAGGGAATGCCCAGGCCCTGGCGCTGTCCTTCCGTGTACTGCCACAAGCCCTTGTGCCTGCCTATAACCCTGCCTGTGCCGGTTTCGACTATATCCCCGGCACCAGGGAGACTTTTTCCCTGCTGCTGCCACATGGCTTCAAGGAATCCCCTGTAGCCGCCATCCCTGGTATGCGGGATAAAGCAGATATCCTGGCTTTCCTTGGGCTCGGGCACTGTAAGCCCGGCCTCCGCAACAATTGCCCTGACGTCTTTTTTCTCAAGGCCGGCCAGGGGAAAGGCTATTTTTTCAAGCCGGCTGCGCGGGACCTGCCCCAAAAAATACGACTGATCCTTGAACATGTCCCTGGCAGCGCAAAGCAGCGGGGCTCTGCCCCTGTACGGGTGGTCATGGACAAGCGATGCATAATGCCCTGTCACAAGTCCGGCGGCCCCCAGGGACAGTGCCTGGTCCAGAAGTGCCCCGAACTTGATGCGCCTGTTGCAGAGCACGCAGGGATTGGGCGTCATGCCTTCTGCATAGGCATTGGTGAAGGGCAGGACTACCTCTCTGGCAAAACGATCCTGCAGATCGAGTATGTGCAGCTCGCAGCCAAGCATACGGCATGCGTTTCTCAGGCGCTGCTCTGTCTGCACGGCCTTTTCTTTAGCCTCTTCACCGGCACAGGAAGCCAGCCTTGCGTGGAGCGCCAGCACAGGCCGGCCGGCCTTTTTGCAGAGCAGCAGGGCACAGAGGGAATCGACACCGCCGGAAACGGCAACTGCCAGAGGACCCTCTGGCAGTTGTTCGCAAAACGCATTTATGCTGTTCATGAAATGAAAAGAGTATGGCTAGAGAATCTGCTCCAGGAACTGCTTGAGCCTGGGATGCTTGGGAGCGGAAAAGAGCCTTTCAGGCCTTCCCTGCTCCAGAATCAGGCCGTGATCCATGAAGATCACCCTGTCAGCAACCATTTTGGCAAAGCCCATTTCGTGCGTGACGCAGCACATGGTCATGCCTTCCTCGGCAAGGTTGACCATAACATCAAGCACTTCGCCAACCATTTCGGGATCCAGTGCGGATGTGGGCTCGTCAAAAAGCATGATGTTCGGCTGCATGGCCAGTGCCCTGGCTATGGCCACACGCTGCTGCTGTCCGCCGGAAAGCATGCTGGGGTATACGCCTGCCTTGTCGGAAATGCCCACTTTCTGAAGGAGCTGCAAGGCCCTTGCCTCAGCCTCTGCCTTGCTCATCTTGAGCAGTGTGCGCGGAGCCATGGTAAGGTTGTCGAGCACGGTCTTGTGCGGGAACAGGTTGAACTGCTGGAAAACCATGCCCACATTGCGGCGCATGAGATTGAGCTCATGCTCGCTGCAGTGGGAGATGTCCTGTCCGCTGATAGTGATGGTGCCCTTGTCGATTTTTTCCAGGCGGTTGATGGAACGCAGGAGCGTCGATTTGCCTGAGCCTGAAGGGCCGATAATGACAACCCTTTCCTTGGGGCGGATGTTCAGATTGACATCCTGCAATGCCACAAGCGAGCCGAAAAACTTCCAGGCATGCTCTATTCTGATAATGGCTTCAGCATTCTGATCCACAGCCGATGCCGTGGCGTTAGTCTTACTTTCTTCTGTCATAGTAGTTCAACCTGGCTTCCATGATGGCGACGCACTTTGAGAGGAGCAGCGTAATTATAAGATAGACCAGTGCAACAATGGTGTATGTCTCAAAGTAGAGATAGGTCTTTGAGGCAAAGCTTCTGCCGCGCTGCATGAGATCGGGCATGGCCATGACCGAGACAAGGGACGTATCCTTGAGCATGGCAATGCATTCGTTGCCCACAGGAGGCAGGATGGTGCGCCACGCCTGGGGCAGGATGACATAGAACATGGTCTGGAAGCGGTTGAAGCCCAGGGATCTGGCTGCCTCTGTCTGGCCCCTGGGAATGGCAGTGATGCCTGCCCTGAACACCTCGCCCATATAGGCGCCGTAGCAGAAGCTGATGGCAACAACGGCGCTGCACAGGCTGGACACCTGCAAAAATTTGGAGAGGGCATAATAAATGTAGAAAATCTGGACCAGCAGCGGGATGCCGCGGATGATTTCCACATAGGTAGAGGCTGTCAGGTTGATAAGGGGATTGCGCGATATGCGGCCAAGGCCTGTCAGAAGGCCCATTGGCACGGCGCAGCAGATTGCCAGGAAGGTTACCTGAAAGGTGACAAAAATGCCGTCAGGCAGAAATGTAATGACATCAAGGTATGGCTCTGGCCACACTGTACAGAGGACAATCAGTGTACAAATGGCGCCCACAAGGGAAATGGACCATGCGCTGATGAGTTTTTTACTGAGGGGTTTGGGAACGAGAGGGCCTTCGGTTATCACCATAATGGTGCCCTGGCTCTCCTTCTCGTCTTCTTTTACTGATTCTGGTGCCATAATATTCCCATTGAGACTGCCATTGGCACACCCTGCCTGGAAAAACAGGCAGAGGACGACGTCCTGGCAGGCCCCTTGCCTGTTATAAAAGAACACACTGCCTTATTTCTGTCCGGACAGCCGGCAAGAGGTGCGGTCCCGGAAATAAGGCAGAAGCCACTGACGTGTATCACCGCCTGTTTCCGGAGCATTTCTGCCGGCAGCAGGGAAGGCAGAAACAGGATGATACGTATGGAAGGCCAGGCAAAAACTGGCTGTCTTCATAAAGATTCAATGTTAGACAGTGAATGGGAACTGGTCAAGGAAAGATCCGGCATAATGCAAAGAGGAATGCTTGAATTGCCTTTTTTAGTCGGCTATTGTTCCCCCTGTCTTGAGGGACGCTTTTCAGAGAAAAGCAAGTCCCTGGCGTATACAGCTATCCGGATTTCAGGGAGGCGTCCAAAATATGGCGGACGACATGAAAGTTCTTATTATGTGCGGCGGCAAGGGAACAAGGCTGCGCGAGGAAACCGCAGTAAAGCCCAAGCCCATGGTGGAAATCGGCGGCAAGCCAATTTTGTGGCACATCATGCATATCTACAGCCGTTTCGGGTACAAAGACTTTGTCCTGCCTCTGGGCTACAAGGGCGATGTCATCAAGCAGTATTTTGCCGACTATCACCGCAAGCACAGCGATTTTACCGTTGATCTGAAGACCGGCGCCATCACTACCGACAAAAGCGATATAGAGGACTGGCGCGTCACTCTCTGCGACACAGGCCAGGAAACACTGAAGGGTGCCCGTATCAAGCGCGTTGCCCGCCACATTGATACAGACAGGTTCATGGTTACCTACGGCGACGGTGTTTCGGACATCGACCTGGATGCCCTGGTGCGCTTCCACAAGGAGTCAGGCTGCATCGGCACCTTTACCGGCGTGCGCATGCCCAGCCGTTTCGGCACTGTGCGCACGGACGAAAACGGCAAGATCCTGTCCTGGGAAGAAAAGCCTGTCCTGAACGAATATATCAACTGCGGCTTTTTTGTCTTCAAGCGCGAATTCCTTGACTATCTGAGCGAGGACGAGTCCTGCGACCTGGAGAAGGAGCCCCTGCAGCGCCTGGCAAAAGAAGGGCAGCTCTCCATGTATCCTCATCCCGGCAACTGGCAGTGCATGGATACACTGCGCGACAATATGCTGCTGAACCAGCTCTGGAATTCAGGAAAGGCCTTCTGGACAGGAGAAAAGTAGGTCATGTTTCATAACGTTTACAAGGGAAAACGGGTTTTCGTCACCGGGCATACCGGCTTCAAGGGCAGCTGGCTGTGCGCCTGGCTTCTGAGCATGGGCGCAGAGGTGACAGGCTACTCCCTTTCCATACCGACCAATCCGTCGCACTTTGAGGCCATGGGGCTTGCCGATCATATCCATGACATACGCGGCGATGTGCGCGACAGGGAGCATCTTGCGGCGGCTATGGCCGAGGCAAAGCCGGACATTGTCTATCACCTGGCTGCCCAGGCCCTGGTCAGGCTCTCCTATGACAAGCCTGCCGAGACCTTCGAGTCCAATGTCATGGGCACCATGAATGTCTGCGAGGCAGTCCGCCTCACGCCGTCCGTGCGTTCCCTTGTGCTTATTACCTCTGACAAATGCTACCGCAACGACGAGCATGTCTGGGGCTACAGGGAAAATGACCATCTGGGCGGCTATGACCCGTATTCCGCTTCCAAGGGCTGTGCCGAAATAGTGGCCCATTCCTATTTCCGCAGCTTCTTTGCCAAGGACGGTCCGAGATGCGCCACTGTGCGTGCCGGCAACGTCATAGGCGGAGGCGACTGGGCTCTTGACCGCATTGTGCCTGACTGTGCCCGTGCCTGGTCTGAGGACAGGCCTGTCCTGATCCGCAGCCCCCATGCCACAAGGCCCTGGCAGCTTGTCCTTGAGCCTCTGTCCGGCTATCTCTGGCTTGGCGCCCTGCTTTATGAAAATGATACAAGCCGTCCCTTCCCGCTGTCCGGGGAGGCATATAATTTCGGGCCTGCTGCCGATGTAAACAATCCTGTCAGCGATGTCGTCAATGCACTGGCACAGCACTGGACCGGCTTCCGCAGCGAAATGGACATGAGCAAGGGCGTGGAGCGCAAGGAATGCACGCTGCTTAAGCTGTGCTGCGACAAGTCCCTGGCCTATCTCAACTGGAAGGCCACCCTGACTTTTGACGAGACCATACGCTATACTGCCGAATGGTATCAGCGCTACTACAAGGGCGGCGGACAGCAGGAGTCCATGCTGAACTTCACCCTCGGCCAGATAAACGCCTATACCAATGCCGCGGCCATGCGCAACCAGGCCTGGATCGGCCCTGACGGAAAGTAGTCATGGAAGACGTAACCCTTGAGACATCCCCCATTAAGGGTGTCGAGTATCTTCCCCTGCGCATGATAGACACGCCAGGCGGAGCCGTGCTGCACATGCTCCGCCCAGGCATGCCCATAGTTCCAGGCCTTTGCGAAAAGGACGGAAGATCATTGCTTGGCGTCGGCGAAATATATTTTTCAGAAGTGCTGCCCGGCGCAGTCAAGGCATGGAAAAGGCACACGGAGCAGACGCAGTTTTTTGCCGTGCCCTGCGGAACGCTGGGCATTGCCCTGTATGACGGACGAAGCACTTCTGAAACATACGGCAAGCTTGTGACCTTCCGCCTGGGAAGAAAGGCTTTGTATACCCTTCTGCGTATTCCCTGCGGCGTGTGGTACGGCTTTACTGCATTAGGGCACGATCCTGCCATTATCTGCAATGCCGCTGACAAGCCGCATGATCCTGCTGAAGGGATTAAAGTGGCGCTGGATAGTCCGGAAGGCAGGGCCATTCCTTTTGACTGGAATGCACCATTTCCTGAGGCTGACCTCTCTTAAGCTGTCACTGAAGCAGTCAGAGGAGAGGCAACAATTTTTGAACAAAACACGGGCCGCATATGCGGC
>CAVJEZ010000005.1:0-26381 GCA_963648625.1 Odoribacter splanchnicus | reverse complement strand
TGAAGTACGGCTGCTGCCTGCATGATTTTGTCCCCCAGGACGAAACCATAGAAGTTCCCAGCGTGGGCGGGCGTCCTCCCCAGAAACTGTCCCGTCTTACGCTGACTGACATCTGCGAACCCAGGATGGAAGAAATTTTCACCATGGTGGACAGGACGCTGAGCAACGTAAACTGCAAGGACAGCATCCGTGCAGGCGTTGTCCTTACCGGCGGTGCATCCCTGATCGAAGGCGCTGCCGAACTGGGCGAGCAGGTTTTCGATATGCCTGTCCGCATCGGCTATCCCATTGATGTCAAGGGACTGACCGATGTGGTGCAGAATCCCAAGTTTGCCACGGTTGTCGGCCTGCTGCGCTATGGTGCCGAAAAGAGCCTGTCGCAGGCGTCCATGCCCGAGCCGGAGCCTGTTTCCATGCCTGAGGACGAGACTGACCACAACGGCGAGGTCCGTGACCAGGAAGGCCTGTTTAAGCGTATTAAGAATGTAATGCGCCGCTGGTTCAGGGATATTGCCTAAGCCTGCATCTGCAAAAGAATGCTTTGGGCAGTGCCTGCAAAAAGCACGGCCGCAAGACCATCCTTTCATGTGCAAGGCTGCATGGCGCACCTTGACGGAAATTTAGTTCTTATTTAGACAAGAAGAACAGACCAGCGCAGGCAGCAGTACAAAGTGCCGCCTGCGGTGTTCCTGTTTTTTTTGTATGGCCTACCCCATAGGCTCATGACATTTTCATGCGGGCAGAGCAGATCTGTCTGTTGTTTCTCATTGCAGCGGCTTGCAATGGGGAAAAAATTTTTGCGGGCACAAGAGAGGAATTCCATATGGCAGATTCAATCATGGAACAGATTGAGAATACCGAGTACACCGGTGGCGCACGTATTCTGGTTGTGGGCGTCGGTGGCGGTGGTGGCAATGCCATAAAAAATATGATGGAACAGGGTCTGACCGGCGTGGAGTTTGTCTGTGCCAACACGGATCTGCAGGCATTAAACGCCAATCCCGCCCCTGTGAGGCTGCAGCTGGGCGAGAAGCTGACACGCGGCCTTGGTGCCGGGTCGAATCCCGATGTGGGCCGCGAAGCGGCTAACGAGAGCCAGACACAGATACAGCAGGCCCTGGCCAATGCCGACATGGTGTTTGTGACAGCAGGCATGGGCGGCGGAACCGGTACAGGTGCCGCTCCCGTTATTGCCGAATGTGCCAAGAAAAACGGTTCCCTCACTGTGGCTGTTGTTACACGTCCTTTCAGCATAGAAGGACAAAAACGTGCCACTTATGCGCAGGCCGGCATTGACGAGCTGGCCAAGCACGTTGACTGCCTGATCACCATTCCCAATGACCGCATCAAGACGTTTGCTCCCAAGAATACGCCGTTGAAAGACATGCTGTCCAGGGCAAACGATGTCCTGTACGATGGCGTCAAGGGCATATCTGATGTTATCACCCGTCCGGGACTCATCAACCTGGACTTTGCCGACGTGCAGACATGCATGCGCGAATCCGGCATTGCCCTGATGGGCATGGGCAGGGGCAAGGGCGAAAACAGGGCCGAAGACGCTGTGAACAACGCCATTACCAGCCCTCTGCTTGAAGATGTCAATCTCAGCACCTGCAAGGCCATCCTGTACAATATCACCGGTCCTGAAAACATTACCGGCGAAGAGATGGAAATCATCGGCAGAAGAATCAGCGAGGCTGTGCCCGAAGATGCCAACATCGTCATGGGCGTTGTCTTTGACGACAAGCTTGAAGACGAGATCTGCGTTACCGTGGTTGCTACAGGCATTGAATCAGAGCCTGATTTTGATAACAAAATTGTGTTTGGAAACAATGCCAGGAAGCAGCCGAACGGCGGTTCGGTACGGCCGGTACAGCCGCAGCCGCAAATGGTGGCGCCTCACACCCAGACAGTGGCGCCGCAGCCGCAGCCGGGACAGGCCCAGATTGTGTCGCCGCAGCCGCAGATAGTGCAGCCCCAGCCCCAGACGGCAGGGCAGTCATTCCAGCCCCGTACTGCCCCCTATGAGAGGCAGGCAGGAAGCGTGGATTTCCGCAAGGAGGCCCGTGACCGCTGGGTAGCGGAAAATGGGCAGATCCACATCAATGACGAGCATTATCCGCACGGATTTAATGACAATGTTTATGATGAATCGCTGGAGATTCCTACTTTTGTACGGAAGAACTACGACTAAGCTGTCTGCTAAGGCTTTGTCTGTCCGGGCTGACAGCCCAGACTAGGGACAGGCGTCCTTATTAATTTTTTGCCCTGAAAGGGCAGCCTTTCTTTCAGAGCCATCCTCGGTTCTGAATGCCCGCCGGGAGGTCCATGGGGTGGACCTCCCTTTTGCGTATTCATATATGGGAGAATGTAATGGGCTATTTTCCTCCGCGGCAGGCCGAGACAACGCTGCCCTGTCCTTCATGCCGGAAACCCTTGCTTATTGAGCGGTCCTGCCATGAGGCACATATGCGCTGTCCTCATTGCGGCAAAAGATATCCCTTGTCAGATTTTATAAGGCAGGCCGACAAGGCCATGGAAGATTTCCTGGACCAGTGCTATCTGGACCGGCTTTAAGAACAATTTGTGCCCGTCAATGCCGGCCTTTTCCGGGCTTAAGAGGAAGCAAGCCATATGAGTGACCTTAACAATTCCAATCCTCCGATTCGTACCGAAATTATCAAAAACAGAAAGGCCAGCGAATCAGCATGCTATGTCATTAAACGCACGCTTCAGTACAATCCTGAAACCCGGACAGACAGCGTTCTTGAATCACGTATCCTGGGTGTCCTGCTGAACGAAGACGATGACATCAGCCTGATGATCCCCATAGATGAGTGGAAGGAAGAGGAAAATCAGAGGCTGGATGAGGTCAGGCTTGCAAAGCAGGGAAAGAGGCAGTTTAAGACAATCAGCTACACAGAAAGGAAAGTCTATAATCCCCTTCATTTTTTTGTCTTTATGCTGGACGCCTGCTGCGCCAAGTATTCAGAATGCGAAGTTGCGTCTGTTTTCCTGGATGCGCAGGAGGAGACTTTTGCAAGCGTATATCCTGATCTTGGAGGTCTCGGGCTGTATGAAGAGCTTGTCCGCCATTTTTTTGTCCTGCTGGGAAAGGACAGCAACGGCGGGCTGCTGCATGATTTCAGCCGCATGGACATTGAAAAGACGGGCAAGGATGTGCGCATCCGGTGCCAGGATCCGGTACCCTATGCGCTGAATGTCCATGAAAGCGCAAATGCAACCATACTGGCAATGGACATTGTCGCCAGAAAGGTAACTCCCAGGAAGGACGCTGTACTCATAGACTCCTTTCTCAAGAAAATAGCTGTCCGTGGAACGGTTGTCTGCACTGATGCGCAATATGCCTCGGCACTGTTTGTGCAAAATGTCCTGAATGACGGCGGCGACTATCTTGTCAGGATTACTGACAGCACTCCTGCCGTACAAGAGGAGATTGCAGCCCTGTTCAGGGGCGAAGAACCGAACGACAGCCTGTACAGCGCCCAAAAAGAAAGAAACGGGCGTACAGAGACCTATGCTGTCAGCCTGCTGCCCGGCCTGCTGCTGGATCCTGCCCTGAAAAAGAAATGGATTGGAACGGATGACGGGCTGATTGCCAGGGTGACCATAAAAAGTGATGCCCGTGAGGGCGAAACTGCGCCTGAAGAGGTGTTTTACCTTGTCTCTTCCCTTCCGTTTGCTGAGGACCTGTCCCCATATGCTGTTTTGTCAGCCCTCAGGGAACCTCTTGCCGTGCCAGGTTCCCACAGGCTCGTGGACATTGTCTGCCTGCATGACGGGGCACATTACAAAAACGGAGAATATCTGAAAGGCAGAATGCTTTTTGAGGAACCGCTGCAAGCCTTTATACAGGTAGCAAAACCATATGTGGCAAAGCATATGGGGTGGGCTGGAACCCGTCTTGAGCTGCAGGCTCTCAGCACATGTTCTGAAAGATTTCTTCAACTGTATAACGGCATTATGAAGAACAAAAAATAGATGGCCTTTGAGACCCGCTTCTGCCTGATGTACCCCATTTGGGCGAGTCCGTGGCAGGGCAGTGGGGCAGATGCAGGCCCGCCAGGCTTGCATCTGCCCCATCAGTACAGGAGAAAAACATGGCAAGACCCCGAGCAACGGAACTTCCTGTTCATACAAAAAAAAGGCTCCGTAAGCTTAAAGATGGAACTACCTCAGTGGTTTTGATTGAATATCAATATGACTATGAAAAGAAGAACTATAGGACTCTGAATAGTCAAACCATAGGGTATCTTCCTGCAGGTTCTACGGACATGAATGACATGATTCCTGTAGAAAATCCAAAACCGGGGCCCAAGCCAGGAACAAAAAGAAAAAAGAAGCTGGACAGGCATGATCAGGAAGCCGGCTATTCCAGCTGTCTTGCCGTTTTTGCCCTCATGCTGTGTGCGGGCTCCGGTTCAGTAAATACAGCCCAGATCCAGGAAAACTGGAAGCAGCAGCATCCTCTTTTGTGGCAGATGTTTGCAAATTGTCCGGAAAGAAATATTTCTGAAGATACAATCAGGGATTTTTACTTCCTTCTTGGAAAAATGAACTGGATTGGCGTGCAAAACACCTTTAAGGCGCTCATTCTGGAAGACGGGTTTCTTCGCCTGTACAGGGAGATTCTTTCATCAGAGACAGTGGATGAGTATGTCAGCGACCGCTGTGACTTCGACGGCCAGAAAGTGCTGGTGAGCAAGGGGTATTCTGCAAGCGGTTATACCTGGCATACTTTGTCCTTTTGCTATTTTGACGAAGGGAAGGCAGGGGAAGCACAGACGCCGGAAGGCAATATAATCTTCAAAAATCCTCCCTATGGCCCGATGTTTGAGGAGTTTTTCGATATCAGAGGCAGCATTGTCACTGCTTATGCTCCCGTGGATCACGCGAAGGCAGCCCGTAATGTCCTAAAAGAAGGGGCAGACTACTGCCTGAAACTGACAGACAATGACAAAAAGGAAATAGAAAGCCTGCGCAGTCTTTTCAAATCAGCCAAAGATAAAGAAATTGCGGGTGGTGAATCAAAAGAGGCGGGAGAAAACGGCAAGACAGAGCAGAGAATAATCAGTGTCCTGCCAGCCAGCCTTTTGGACTCTGAAATTTTAGCGCAATGGCCCGGACTTGAAGATGGCTGTGTAGCTGAATTTAAATCAGCCACAGATTTTGTTGAGGATGAAGAAAAACGCGGTTACTATTTTACATCTCTTCAATTCAAGAGAAAATGCATTGCAGAACAGCTGTTCCATATTATAATTAACCATCCTGAAATAGAAAGTAACCTTGAATGGAATTTTGACATAACCTATTGTAAAGATATATCTCGTTGTAATAATGCTGATATACAGAAAGGAAAAATGTTGTTTGAAAGCATAATGAAATGCTCTGTATCTTTTATGAGAGAGACAATGAAGCAGCGGAATGGTTTGGATATGTCCTATGAAGATGTGAAAGAATCCCTTGCCTGCTTCCCGGCGCTTATGGCGTATTTCCTGGCTGTCTCACAGCAGCTGAATCATAACGGCCCTTCACCTTTTTAGAACAGATTTTTTTGGACAGTCTGCCTGTCTTGACAGACTGGTGAAGAACAGATAGCATAATTATATTCAGTGGGCGGTTAGCTCAGCTGGTAGAGCGCTGCCCTTACAAGGCAGATGCCACAAGTTCAAGTCTTGTACCGCCCACCACCTATGAAAACAGTACGTCCGTTTCCTCAGCCTCCTGAGAGCGGACGTTTTTTGTTTTGCAATGCTGTTATCCATTCAGTCGTAAGCATCCTGTGACCGGAGTCCGGAAAAATGCCTGTGCAAGACTCCGTCCTTATCCCTATTTTCAATGCGCTCCATGTCGGCAGAGACGGCTAAAGCCAGATAATCATTGTCCGGAGTGCCAAACTCATCAGAGGATGCATCCTGTCCGGCTGTGCCGGGCAGAGACTGGCTTGTTTGTGCCGTGGTACGAGAAGAGGCGGACAGGGAATCCCTGTCCGCCTCCTGCACAATATTGCTGCCTGTCAGATATCAGGCGCCTGCTTTTGCCTTGCGGGCGGGTGCGTCATTTTCATCGCCCATGTCATCACCGGCAATGGCTTCTGTCAGCCTGGCAGAATCACCGTTGTTGAGGCGTTCCCTGGCTGTGTAGAGCTCGTCAGTTTTGGTGAAGACGTACAGAATGTCTCCTGCCAGCAGCTTAAAGGAACTGTCAGGCGACGTAATCAGCTTGCCATGGCGTGAGACGGCTACAATGGTCAGGCCCAGCTTTTTGCGGATGTTGCCTTCAAGCAGGGTCTTGCCGGCATAGGGAGATGCTTCTTCCAATGCTATGGCACAGACTCCCAGGTCAGGAAGCCTTGTTACAAAGGCTCCGATGTCAGAGGAATGGGCACGGCGGCGTATGGTAGAGTAGTATTCCTGCCGCAGCTTCTGGGCCATGGTGTTTATATTCTGGCTGGGAAGAAGATAGGCCGTGAGCACCTGGCAGAACGTCTCAATGCCAGCCTCAAATTCCTCGGCGATAACCCTGTTGGCACCAAGCGCATACAGATGCTCTATCTCCGTCACGAAGCGTGTCCTGGCGATGATGGTAACATCGGGGTTTGCCTTGCGGGCATTGGCCACAATGGCACGGACAGCCACAGTATCGGAAATGGCAATGGCCAGCACGCGCGCACGCTGTATGCCCATGTCCTGCAGGATAATGGGCTGGCTGGCGTCTCCGTAGGCAATGGGCTCGCGGCCGTCAAAGTTGCTGACCGTTTCCGGATTCATTTCCAGGATGTTGTATTTGAGATGCTGGTTTTTGGCTGCCTTGGCCAGCTGCTTGCCTGTAAAGCCGAAGCCGACGATGATGATATGATCCTGAAGCTCGTCAGCGTGCGAGGCTTCTACTTCCGGGGTACTTGTAGGCTGTCCTACCAGGGCACAAACACGCTTTGAAAAGCCTGGCGCAATTGAAATGAGCAGGGGCGTCAGCATCATGGTGACAACGCTTAAGGCAAGGAAGAACTGATGCGAGTTTTCGCTCAGAAGCCCTGCATTAAGGCCGGATGTCGCCAGGACGAAGGAAAATTCGCCGACCTGGGCCAGGCAGATGGACGTCCTTATGGCTGTACGCAGTGGATAGCCCTGAATAAGGACTGCCGGCATGGTCAGAAGGCTCTTGCCCACAATGAAGGCGCCAACCATGGCCAGGATGGGGAGGATGTGGGCAATGACGTACCTGACATCCAGCATCATGCCTACGGTAATAAAGAAAAGGCTTAAGAAAACATCGCGGTAGGGCATGATGTCTGCCACGGCGCTCATGGAGAAGCGCGAACGAGCCAGCATGAGGCCTGCCAGGAAGGCGCCCAGGGAGAAGGACATGCCCAGTGCCTCGGTAATGGTTGCAAAGCCAAGGCACAGGCACAATGTCGTCAGAAGCAGTATCTCGCTGGCCCTGGTCTTCACGACGGCGGTCATGAGCTTGTCCAGCAGGTATTTGGCAAAGATATACATTACCACGCCGACACAGCAGACCTTGGCAATGGCAATGCCTATGGAGGCCGGCGAAAGCTGTATTGTTCCGGCAAGCAGGGGAACAAGTATCATCATGGGGGCAACCAGGATGTCCTGGAAGACCAGGATAGCCAGCGAAAGCCTGCCTACAGGCGTGGCTGTTATCCCCTTCTGCTGGAAAATCTGCAGGACAATGGCTGATGAGGAGAGGGCAATAAGGCAGCCCCAGAAAATGCCCTGCTGAAATGTTCCGATAAAGAACATTGCCAGGGTCGAGGCTGCAACAATAAGTCCGATTTGCAGGCTGCCGCCCAGAAAGACAGGGCGTTTCAGCTTGTTGAGCACCTCGCCAGAGAGCTCCATGCCGATGGTAAACATAAGCATGGCTACGCCCAGTTCGGCGACTGAATCGATCAGTTCGGGATCCTTGATCAGCCCGAGCATGGAAGGACCGGCCAGGACGCCTGTCAGGAGAAAGCCGACGATAACGGGCAGCTTGAAGCGTGAGCAGACGATGTTGACCAGCACGCCCAGCAGGAAAATAATAAGAAGCTGAGTAAGAATTTCTGTCATATGCAGTAGTGGCTCGCTAAAATAAAGGACTGCACCGTTACTTGTGCAGAAAAACACAGTATATACGCAAAAGGGCAGTTGCACCAGATCCGGCATTTTGTCAAAATGGCCATGAACAGGCGCAAAGCAAGCCTTGAAGAGGCTTTTTTTTCAGCATCAGAAAGCAGCAGGAGGTTTTGTATGGACTTTTTTGACGTGCTTATGACAAGACGCAGCATCCGCTCCTTTCTGCCCGATCCTGTAAGCGATGAAGATATCGCAACACTGGTCAGGGCAGGGACTATGGCCCCGTCTGCCATGAACAGGCAGCCCTGGCATTTTGTGGTTGTGACAGACAGGGAAAAGCTGGATGCCATAGCGGACAGGCATCCGCATGCAGCCTTTGCCAGGCAGGCTCCCCTGGCCATTGTGGTGGTTGCTGCTCCCAATGATGCCTCGGGCGGCTTCTGGGTGCAGGACTGCTCGGCTGCAACCGAAAACATTCTGCTGGCTGCACGCGCCCTTGGCCTGGGCTCTGTCTGGTGCGGCCTGTATCCTGTGCAGGAAAGGGCCGATATCCTGGCTGACATTTTGTCTGTGCCGGAAGAGTATGTTCCCTTAAGCCTTATTGTGCTGGGACATACCGATAAGGCTTTTTGCGAGGCCCACAGGCACAATGAGGCAAAAATCCATCATAACGGCTGGTAGTTTTTTGCCGGGTGAATCGTAGTGAAAGCCTCCGCCTGTGCTGTGTCAGGGCGGAGGCTTTTTGCATTCAGCTGACAGCGGACATGGGTACGCTTTAGTCACGCCTGGCTCAGGCATTCAAAAATCAGTTTGTCCAGCAAATCAATGTCGCCGGAGATTGTTCCTTCCATATATCGTTCGTACACTGATACATTGTCAGGCGGATTCAGGCTGAGCTTCCAGCCTTTTTCCCAAGCAAGAAGGCGCAGAAATTCGCGCTGGGTACGCCCGTTTCCTTCCCTGAACGGATGCAGGTAATTGACCGCATCCAGAATCTCAGCAAGCTTGCGGGATAAGAGCTTTGGATGATGCTTCTTAAGCCGCTTGTATGCAGCAGTCAGCTCGTCAATACAGGAAAGAGCCGTATTGAAATGGCAGAGAGCAAGAAACTGGTTTTCACCCTTGCTTATTTCCACGGTCCGCCTTTGTCCGGCCCATTCGTAGATATCCTGGAACAGGTACTGATGAATGGAAAAAAGTGTTTCAGAACCGGTGACCTGGATGGGATTCATCCATAATTCCTGCAAGCGTCGCGCCGTAGCCCCTGCTTCTGCAAACTGCAATGCCTCATTATCGCTGATGTCCCCAATATTGCGAAGGACTCCTGTCAGTGGATTAGTGTACGCAAAATCAGGGTCAGCGTAAGTACAGCTATTTTGCATAGGCTTTGCTCTTTGCTGCCTGGACAAAAGCATCAAAGCTGATTTTGCCGGACGTATAGTCGCGGATGAGCTCAATGCCCCGCCTGGTTGGCTTATAGCCCTCGAACATGTTTGAACCAATGGCTGCTGCCGCACTTTCCCAGGCTTGAGGCGAAGGAAAGGGGACGTCCATAATGGTCAGGTCCTCACGGTCTGTGGATATAGGATCATATGGCATTATTGAGCTTCCCCGGGCTTTGTCCCTTAACAGGAGTATTCAGAGGATGCAGGAGAGAGGCAGTGTCCGGGTGCAGGCATAAAGCCCCAAATCCGTACACCGCCTACTTCTTGCCGAGAGGCACAAACTTCTCCACAGGCGTGCAGAAGGCAATGCCCATGCCGGGCTTTTGCAGGCATTCTGCCGTCCTGATTGCTTCAAGAATCTGCCCGGATGTGTCTGACGGGGCCAGAATCAGGACGATGTCTTTTTCAGGAACGATGGTAATGCCGAAAAAGGTGCTGTCCTCTTCCTTTGCAGTTCCGCGGCCGTGCAGGATTGTGCCTCCGGAGGCGCCTGCCTTGCGGGCATAGGCCATAACGTCTTCGGCATAGCCTGCGTTGGCAATGACAGTAATGAGTTCGTGGCTGGAGCAGGGGCTTGCATTCATGGCTGTATCCTTCTGGGCTTTTGTAAGTACGCTGGCTTTGAGCAGGGCATTGACATCTATCTGGAACAGGACGCCCCTGATTTTCTTCCTGACCCGCTCTGAATGCATAAAGGCGGCGATAATGTTCTGTGCCGTCTCCTCAGAGGCAATAGTCAGGACAATTTCCTTTCTGGTGTCGCTTATGCCCAGCATCTGCAAAAGGGCACTGCTGCCGGTTCCGCGTCCGAGCAGGATAGTGCCTCCTCCTGCTCCGTTTTTCTTGCCGAGGCTCATCAGTTCGTCGCCCCGGCCGCGGTCAGCAATGCAAACGAGAAGCTTGCCGGTAAAAGCCATATTTGCCGGTGCATTAGTTTCCATGGGGCATCTCCTCTGTTCTGCAAGAGTCCTGCCCCTGAGAACATATCCTGTCATGCTTCTTTCGTTCTGCTTCACGTTCCTTTCTGCTGAAAAGAATGCCCAGAATCTGTATGGTTATGAGGGGCATCATGGCAATCATGGCTATTACGCCGAAGGCATCGGTAATGGGATTGCCGCCAAGGGCGCCTGAGGCTCCGAGCGTAAAGGCCAGGATGAACGTGGAAGCCATGGGGCCAGAGGCAACGCCGCCCGAGTCAAAGGCAATGGCTGTAAAAAGAACGGGGCAGAAGCGCATGAGCCCCAGGGCCAGAAGGTAGCCGGGAATGAGCAGGTACCAGAGGCTGATGCCTAAGCAGACGCGGGCCATGGAAAGGGCCACTGCCAGGGCAACGCCGGCTGACAGGGACACGAGCATGATGCGCTTTTTGATATGGCCGCCCGATATCTCCTCAATCTGCTCATTGAGAACCCAGACAGCAGGTTCCGCACAGACTACTACAGCTCCCAGCACCAGGCCCGCCAGAATGATGACAGCCTGGGAATTGCCTGAGGCCATGGCTGCGCCCAGCACTTTTCCTGCCGGCATAAAGCCGCCCTGTACTCCCAGGAAGAACAGTATCAGGCCCAGAAAAGTCAGGACAAGGCCTGAGCTCATGCGCAGGACCTGGTTCCTTGGCATTTTGATAAGGAAGAGCTGGAAGACGACAAACATGCCGACCAGCGGTGCCAGGGCCATGCTGACTTCGTGCAGGACCGTGGGCAGGCGTCCCAGAAACTGTTCTGTGAGCGTGGCAGCAACAACTGCTGCCTGTCCGGCTTCTTCTGCATGCTGCTCGGCTCCGTCAGAAAGCATTCCCAGTATGAGAACGGCAAGAATAGGCCCGATGCTGGCCAGCCCGATGAATCCGAAGCTGTCCTGCTGGGCATTCTTTCCGCTCTGCACCGAGGCAACGCCTATGCCCAGGGCCATGATAAAGGGCACTGTCATGGGGCCTGTGGTAGCACCGCCGGCATCAAAGGCAATGCCCAGAAAGTCTGCATCAGTACAGGCTGCGCAGGCAAAAAGGAAGATATAGAGAACGGCCAGTGAGATCTTGTAGCTGGCGTGCATCAGGATGCGCCCGACAGCCAGCAGCACAAAGAAGCCGACGCCCAGCGCTATCATCATGACAAGGGTAGTGGAACTGATGCTGGGCGAGACGCTGAGGACCTGCGAGGCCAGGACATGTACGTCCGGTTCGGCAATGGTAATGAGAAAGCCGATGCCAAAGGCCGTGCCCAGCAGCAGGGGCAGGTTGCGCTTTGAGGTGATGGCTGCGCCTGAGCGCTGGCCTATGGGCACCATGCCGAGCTCTGTGCCGTGCAAAAAAATGCCCAGCCCCACGATGACCAGGCATCCGCCCACAAGGAAGGGAACAAACAGCTCTCCCATGGGGGCAATGGTCAGGTGCAGCAGGACGCCTATCAGCATGATGGGCAGGACTGAGATGACTGATTCCTTTATTTTTTCAACAATCTGCATGGAGTTGCTCTCGGATTTCTTTTCGGAGTTGCTCTCGTGAACAGGAAAAACGGATGGCAGCGAGTGTCAGGGAGACTGCTCTGTACAGCGGAAAGAGTCTTGTGAAGGCTTATTATACAGGCAAGGGCGCTTTTTAGGAAGACAAAAAAAGCGGCGGCAGAGAAAACTCCCTGCCGCCGCATTGTTATCATGAGCGAGCGGTCATCATGAAGATGCCTGCCCTCTGGCCAGCTTAAGGCTTAGTACATTCCGCCCATGCCGCCCATTCCGCCCATGCCGGCGCCGCCAGGCATGGCTGCAGCCTGCTTGGGCTCAGGCTTCTCGCTGATGGCGCACTCGGTGGTCAGCAGCAGGGAGGAAACGGAGGCAGCATTCTGAAGGGCCACACGGGCCACCTTCTTGGGGTCGATGACGCCGGCCTTGAAGAGGTCCTCGTACTCGCCGGTAGCGGCGTTGAAGCCGAAGCCGTCCTTGCCGTTGCGCACTTTCTCAACAACCACGCTGCCTTCAAAGCCGGCATTGTGGGCAATCTGGCGCATGGGCTCTTCGATGGCGCGGCGGATGATGTTCAGGCCGGCCATTTCATCGTCGTCAGCGGGCTTGATGTTGGCCAGGGCCTTGGAAACGCGGATGAAGGCTGTGCCGCCGCCAGGGACGATGCCCTCTTCGACAGCTGCGCGGGTGGAGTTCAGGGCATCCTCGACGCGGTCCTTCTTTTCCTTCATTTCCACTTCTGTGGCAGCACCCACGCGGATGACGGCCACGCCGCCAACCAGCTTGGCCAGGCGTTCCTGAAGCTTCTCGCGGTCGTAATCGGAGGTAGCACCTTCGATCTGGGCGCGGATCTGCTTCACGCGGGCCTTGATGTCGTCCTTGTTGCCCATGCCGTCAACGATGGTGGTGTTCTCTTTTTCCACCTTGATGCGCTTGGCCTGGCCAAGGTCGTTCAGGGTCATGTTCTCAAGCTTGGTGCCTGTATCGTCAGAGGCAACCACGCCGCCGCACAGAATGGCGATGTCTTCGAGCATGGCCTTGCGGCGGTCGCCGAAGCCGGGAGCCTTGACGGCCACGACCTGCAGGGCGCCACGCAGCTTGTTCACGACTAGGGTGGCAAGGGCTTCGCCCTCGACGTCCTCGGCAATGATGAGCAGGGGCTTGTTGACCTTGGCAACCTGCTCAAGCACGGGGAGCATGTCCTTCATGCTGGAGATCTTCTTGTCTGTGCAGAGAATGTAGGGATTCTCCATTTCGCAGAGCATCTTTTCAGCTTCGGTAGCGAAGTAGGGAGAAAGATAGCCGCGGTCAAAGCGCATGCCTTCCACGACGTCCATGGTGGTCTCAAGGCCCTTGGCCTCTTCAACCGTGATGACGCCTTCCTTGCCCACTTTGGACATGGCCTCGGCGATGATGGTGCCGATGTTGGAGTCAGAGTTGGCGGAAATGGTGCCAACCTGGGCAATTTCCTTCTGATCGCGGGTGGGCTTGGCAATGTTGGCCAGCTCTTCGATCAGGGTGTCAACAGCCTTGTCCATGCCGCGCTTGATGGCAATGGGGTTGCGGCCGGCAGCCACAAGCTTCACGCCTTCATGGTACATGGCCTGGGCCAGCACTGTGGCGGTGGTGGTGCCGTCACCGGCAGCGTCGTTGGTCTTGGAAGCAACTTCCTTGACCAGCTGGGCGCCCATGTTCTCGAACTTGTCCTCAAGCTCGATTTCCTTGGCAACGGTCACGCCGTCCTTGGTGATGACAGGAGCACCGAAGCTCTTCTCGATGGCCACGTTGCGGCCCTTGGGTCCCAGGGTTACCTTCACGGCGTCGGCCAGCTTGTCAACGCCTGCAGCCATGCGCTCGCGTGCTTTGACATCAAAAATAATTTCTTTAGCGGACATGATTGTCTATCCTCCAATCATTTTCTGATTGTATATAATATTGTCTGATTATTAGCCTTCGATAATGGCAAGAACGTCGTCTTCACGCATGACCAGGTGGTCGGTGCCGTCCAGCTTCACTTCAGTGCCGGCGTACTTGTTGAAGAGAACCATGTCGCCCTTCTTCACAGCCATGGCGATGCGGTTGCCCTTCTCATCCATCTTGCCGGGGCCTACGGCCACAACCTGACCCTTGCTGGGTTTTTCTTTGGCGGTATCAGGAATGTACAAGCCACCGGCGGTCTTTTCTTCGGATTCAAGACGCTTGACCAGGAGACGGTCATTCAACGGCTGAAGTTTCATAGTGAATATCCTCCATACACTAGATTATTGCTTTGAGGTTCTGCCGGAACGGTGCCGGAGTCATTGCGTCCGGTTGTAGTAGAGTGATTGCTGTTCCTGCATCGGGAAAAAAGATAATGCCCATGTGTAGTTTGGGAAGAGGGTAAAAGCCTTTTTTTTCAGGAAGTCGGAATTGTCCTGTAAAAAGTGTCTGTTTTCAAATAGTTGGTGAGACGTTTTTTTTGAGCCTTTCTGGGAAGAGGCCGTGTGAAGGCTTTGGACAGGCGGCACTGAAAGGGCAGGCGCAAAAAAAGCCCCGGCGGACGAGCCGGGGCTCAGGATACTTCTGGGATATTTTTTTGATGCTGTCCTGCTTCTAGGCCAGGCAGATGTCGTTGGCCGGCAGAACTTCGACGTCGTTTTCGATAAGGGCTGCGATGGCTTCATCGACCTTGTCGAAACGGAAAATCATGATGGCAGAGTCCTTTTCCCTGGAAACAAAGGCGTACATGTATTCCACGTTGACATGCTTGCTTTCAAGAAGCTGCAGCAGGGCATTGAGGCCGCCGGGCTTGTCGTTGACAGAAACAGCCACCACGCTGGTGACGCCAAGGGTGAAGCCCTTTTCCTTCAGGATGGCCTGCGCCTTGTGCGTGTCACAGACAATCATGCGCAGGATGCCGAAGTCGGAGGTGTCAGCCAGCGACAGGGCACGGATATTGAGACCAGCTTCAGCGAGGGTGTTGGTTACCTCTGCAAGACGACCTGTCCTGTTTTCAAGGAAAACGGAAATCTGTTCAGTTTTATACTGATTGGGTTGTATGGCCATTGTAGTCTCCGGATTATTGTACTGTGAAGCAGTGTTTGGGATGCGTTAAAGGCGTCGATAAGGATGCGTCGTTATTGATGCATTCTGTCTGGACAGACCATAAAAAAAAGGATGGCAAAAGCTGCTTTAGGCTGTTTTGTCGCTTCCCTCGGTCTTTTTGCTTTCCGCCTTGGGCGTAATATCTATCTCATCGGGCTCGCTGGTGGCCTTTTTGAAATTGCGGATAGCCCGTCCAAGCCCTCCGCCGATTTCCGGAAGCTTTTTGGATCCGAAAAGTACCAGGCCGATAAGAAGGATGATGAGAATTTCCTGCATTCCTATCATGATACTGCTCCATGCTGACCTGTATTGGTTCAGCCTTATTGCTTTAGTTTGATTTTGCGTGTCGCCGTGCATGTCATCGTGCATGCCACCATGCATGTCACAGGACGCACAAAATATTTATTATTACCATTTGGCAAAATAGCCTTTTCAGTGGCGTCAGGTCAAGACAGGGATGAGCCAAAGAAAGCTCTCTGCAGGGCGTTTTTCAGGCATTACCTGTTCTGGCTGCGCTGCTTTTTCTTTGTGCCCCTTGACTTTGGCGTCTTCTTTTTCTTGGCAACGGCATTTGCCCTGTAGCCCTTCTTTTTCTTGCTTGTCTTGAGATGCTTTTTGTTGCCGTCAATAAGCGTCTGTATCT
This sequence comes from Odoribacter splanchnicus, assembly GCA_963648625.1. Lineage (GTDB taxonomy): Bacteria > Desulfobacterota > Desulfovibrionia > Desulfovibrionales > Desulfovibrionaceae > Desulfovibrio. Next base: position 10,653 of record CAVJEZ010000005.1, on the reverse strand, counting down.
TGCCGGGGCTGCCTGGGTATCTTAGGCCCGCCTCAAGAAGGTTGCTTGCGGCAATCTCGCGCCTTGTCTTGGACTTGCCGCCCAGGACAACGATGAGCAGCCGTGTCGGCCCTGACGTGGTCAGGATGATGTTGTAGCCCGAGTCCATGGTAAAGCCTGTTTTCAGGCCGTTGACGCCTCTGGACCCCAGAAAGGGATTGGTGGTGGTCAGTGTCCTGTTCCTGTGCTCAAAGGAGCTTAAGGAATGAAAGGACATCGCCTGCGGATAGCTTGAAAGATAGGCCAGGCACAGGCGGGCCATGTCGCGTGCCGTTGTCATCTGCCCCGATGCCGGCAGTCCGGTGGGATTCTGAAAGCGCGTGCTTCTCATGCCGAGGCTGGCTGCCTTGGCATTCATTCTGCGCACAAAGTCTTCCTGGGTTCCTGCCGTGCGTATGGCAAGTGCCGTGGCAGCATCGTTGCCCGAGCAGATAAGCGTGCCGCGGAGCAGGTTCTGGATGGTGACCTTTTCCCCTGTGCGCAGCTTCATGGTCGAGCCGCCGGCACGGCATGCCTGTGCCGGTATGCGCACCCTTGTGCCAAGGGAGTATGTTCCGCAGGCCAGTGCATCGTGCACCAGGTAGGAAGTCATAATCTTGGTCAGGGATGCCGGGGGGATGCGTGTGTCGGCATTTTTCTGGTAGAGAATGCCCCCCGTATTCATGTTGATCATTATGGCTGCCTTGACAGGCAGTGCTGCCCTGGCTTCATCCGGCTGTACAAGAAGCAGCGGACAGAGCAAAAAAAGCAGTACAAGGATTTGTGCCAGGGAAGGGCATGAAACAGCATGAAAACGGATATGCCGGCAATGCATGTGAAAGACCTTTACAAGCTTGTGGCAATCAGGCTTCTTCCTGACTGCCGCTTTGGCTGGGGCTGGCATTCTTTTCAACAGCTATGCCCTTGAAAAAGGAAGGGTAGGCTATGTTGCCTTCTTCCAGCGCCTGAATGGAAATGGCCAGAAGAACCGGCCCCAGAATAATTCCAGCACTGCCAAAAGCGGTAATGCCGCAGAAAATGACCAGGATAAGTACCAGAAAGGATGCCTTTATGCCTGTCTTCAGGAAAAGAGGCCTGAGGAAGCTGTCAGCAGACGACACGATGCCGACGCCCCATATGAGGAGGACGACTGCGGCCATGGGCCTGTCGATAAACCAGAGATGCAAAGACAGGGGAACCCAGACAAGTGCCGTGCCAAAGACAGGGATAGGGGCAAGGATGGCTGCCAGGAGTCCGCAGAAGGCAAACGTCTTTATGCCCACTATGGCAAATCCGATGGCACACAAAAATCCCTGGATAATGGCGACAAATACCACGCCGAGCATGATCGCCCGCAGGGCCTGGCGGATGGAAACCGAGAAGCGGTGCAATATCAGGGGATTGATGTTGAACAGCCTTGCCGCCGTGAGCCTGAGCCTTGGTGCATGCACGATAAAGGTGATGGAGAGCGCCAGGAAGAGGACGAGGTGCATGGCCACGGATGAGGCGCCGCCAAGCAGGTCAAAACCCTGGTTGGCCAGGGCGACCAGCGAATCCGTTGAGAAGTTGCTCAGGTAGCTGTAAATCGTGTCCTGATAGCCTGCCAGATGGCTGGCAACGATGTCCATGCCGGGGATGCTCTGCATTTTTTCCACCAGCGCATCCAGCTGGGCCGCCAGTTCATCGGGCAGCTGGAAATTGTCCATCCACAGCTGGCGCACAAGGGCAATGCCGCTGGCAATCTGCGGCGTTACCATGGATACAAAGGCAATGATGGGAATAAGGGTTGCCGTCAGGATGATCAGCAATGTGCCGCCGACCGGCAGGGCATTAAGAAAGCCGATGCGCAGGCTGAACAGGATGCGGACGCCGAAAGGCAGAAAGCTGTATTTGCTGCGTGGGGGCTTTTTCCTGCTGTCCTGCTGCTCCTGCATCGCCGCAACAACCATTTGCGCCCTTCTTCTCTCCAGCCTGCAGCGGCGGCGGCCGGAGTAACGGCGCAGGTTCCGGTAGAGCGGAACTGTCAGGCAGGCAAAACAGGCTGCCAGGATGACTGTATAGGGTATGGGCCAGAGAAGAAGAAGCCAGGCCAGGGCGCTGAGACAATACATGATGCGGGACAAAAGAAGCCTGCTGCATAAATGGGATAATGGCATTGATGCCCTCCTGTATGGCTGCTTTCCTGTGCGGCAGCGCTCGGATAGGGGGGAACGGGCTTCGCTTGCTCAGCGTAAGAGAACTGCCTGAAGGCTTACCCCTCAAGTATCTTTGAGCCCAGGAACTCGATCTTGGTTATCTCGTAGACAACGCTGCCCTTGGGGATGGTGATGGTGACTTCTTCGCCAACTTCATGCCCTAAGAGAGCGTGGCCCACCGGGGACTGGTAGGAAATGGATCCCTTGCTGTGATCGGCTTCGTCAGGTCCCAGGATGGTAAAGGTCTTTTCCTCGTCCGTGTCCACGTCAACAATGGTGACAGTGCACCCGAAGACAACGTTGTTTCCGGAGAGCTTGTCCAGGTCAATGATATTGCTCTGCTGCAGGCGTGCCTCAAGATAGTTGATGCGTGCCTCTGCCATGCCCTGTTTTTCGCGTGCTGCGTCGTAACCGGCATTTTCGCGCAGATCGCCCTGCTCGCGTGCTTCCTTGATGGCCTGGATGATGCGGGGACGATCTTCTTTGAGCTGGGCCAGCTCTTCGGTGAGCTTTTTGTATCCCTGGGCCGAAATAGGAATCGCCATGGTGTAACCTCCGAAAAGAAATGGAAATGCGCACTGGCTGCATGCCTTGTGCAAAGGCACTGCTCCTGGATGCGCATACAGGAAAATTTCTGCCAGCAGGCCCTGCTTCCCGCATAGGAGAAAGGGCGCTGTGCACTGAAAAAGAAAAAACTCATAACCCAGGCGTTTTTTGTTCCGTCCGGGTTGCTTTGTGCGCATTTTGAAAAGGCAGCCGCAGGAAGTGCTTCCTGCATCAGCGCTTCATTGCTGCTGGGCCTGCCCTGCTGCAAAGCACATCCCTTCATCTTGGACAGGACTGGCTTTATGCCGGACAGGATAAAAAAAAATCCGCCACTGGGAGCAACGGAAAACATACTGCAAAGACAAGACCTGTAATTAGCCTCTGTTTGTAGGGAGGTCAAGAGGGGTGCAGGGGCGCAAAACATGGTCTGCAGGATGTTTTCCAGTGTATTGCAGGCAGGCAAGTATTGAGCTACAAAACAGGCATTGAAGCAGGGGGTTTGCCCCCCCTTTATTATGGCCAATGGCTGTTACGTTCGCTTTAGAGGATGTCATGAAAAAATACATGCGCTATCTGGGCCCGGTGCTGATTGCAGGTATCTTCTGCCTTGCCGTGTATCTTCTCTACAACAAGCTGCACCAGTATTCCCTTGCCGAAATACGGGCCAGCATAGACATGATCCATCCCCTTGGCATCGTGCTGTCACTGGCTTTTGCCGTCATCAACTACTGCATCCTTATAGGATATGACTGGCTGGCACTGAAAGCCATTCACAAAAACCTGCCTTTGTCCAAAGTCAGCCTGGTGTCCATTGTGGGACAGGCAGTGAGCTTCAATTTCGGCGCCCTCCTGGGCGGCACAAGCGTCAGGTTCCGCTTTTACTCGGCCTGGGGCTTTTCCGTTCATGACGTGCTCCACCTTATCCTCATCCTGGCGGTTGCCTTCTGGATAGGGGCGCTGGGCCTGAGCGGCATTGTCTTTATCGTTGCCCCTCCGGAACTGCCGCCCCAGCTCATGGACTGCATGCCCATGCACAATGTGCGTCTCCTTGGCGCACTGCTTTTCGGCACGGCCATGATCTATATGATACTGTGCTTTGTCGTCCGCCGTCCCATAACCATCTTCGGAAAGATATTTGTTTTCCCTGCGCCCAAGATTGCCGTGGCACAGCTCATGGTCTCCTGGGTGGACCTTATTGCCGCAGCTGCCTGCATGTGGGTGCTTCTTCCTTCGGGCGTGGATGTTTCCTTCATACAGTTCCTGCCCGGATTCCTCATGGCCCAGGTTGCCGTGGTCATGACACATGTACCCGGCGGCGTTGGAGTTTTTGAGCTGGTCATTATTCACATGACCAACACGCCGCATGAGCAGATGGTCTTTGCAGCGGTGCTCATTTTCCGCCTCATCTACTATATTCTGCCTTTGCTTGTGGCAGCCACGCTGCTGGCCGGCTATGAGGTGAGATGCGGAAAGTTCCAGCAGGCAGGGCGCTGGCTGTCCGTGCTGAGCCCGGTTATCACCTCCTACACGACCTTCCTGTCCGGCGTCATCCTGCTGGTCTCCTCCACGATTCCCGGCAGGCCTGATGATGTTGCCCTGCTGAGCCAGTGGCTTCCTGAGTGGTGCGTGGGCATGGGGCACATGGTAGCTGCCATCTCCGGCTGCATGCTGCTCTTTGTCTCCTACGGGCTCAGCCAGAGGCAGAAGCAGGCTTTTTACTATGCCGCCACCTTTATGTCTGCCGGCATCGTGTGCGTGCTTTTAAAGGGGCTGGCCTGGCACACGGCCCTGGCAGTCCTTGTTATGCTGCTTCCCCTGCTTTGCGCGCACCACCGCTTCTACCGCAAGTCCTGGATACTGGGCGAACGCATAGCGGGACACTGGATTCTGGCAGGCATTGCCGTCATTGTGTTCAATTTCTGCCTGGGCTGGGCAATATACCACTGGAAGATAAGCGGCATAGCCATGCCCGCCAATGCCGGCCCTGTCCTGTGGGCCAATATGATCCTGGTTGCCCTGCTGACCCTGCTTGTCCTGGTCAGGTGGGTGCGCAGGCGCAGGCTTGAGGCCAGCGGAGCCATTCATCCTGAGGAAATGGAAGAGCCGGATCCTCTGCCTCATTCAAGATAACCACGGACGGGGCCCCGGCAAAAAACAAAAAGCGCATGTACAATGAAAAAGAGGCCGGTCTCCTGTAGCAGGAGTCCGGCCTCTTTCGGTCTGTTTTGAAACCTGGGAAATATGCTTGTACAATATGCCTTTAGTTGTGGCTCAGGACAACTTCGTCCTTGCCGTCCCTTTCTTCCAGAAAAACGTCCACGCGCTCAGAGGCGGCAGTAAAGAGCGTCCTGCCGGTATAGTCAGGCTGTATGGGCAGCTCGCGGCGCCCCCTGTCCACCAGGACCAGCAGCTCTATCTTGTCCGGGCGGCCGTAGTCCATGATGGCTTCCATGGCAGAGCGTATGGTCCTGCCCGTGTACAGCACGTCGTCCACCAGCAGGATGGTTGCCTTGTCCACGGCATTCATCATGTGCGAAGGCCCTACCTGAGGACGGGTCGTCATGTTGGTCCAGTCATCCCTGTAGAGATTGATGTCCAGAGTGTTCAGGGGAATGGTGCGGCCCAGCTTCTGCTGCAGAATGAGCTGCAGGCGCTTGGCAAGATCAGCCCCGCGTCTTTCAATGCCGACAAGCTGCAGGCTGTCGCAGGAACCGTGGCGTTCAACAATTTCGCAGGCCAGGCGCTCCAGGGCGCGGCAGATATCCATATGGGAAAGGATTGGCTTTGAATCCATAAAAAACTCCGCAAAGGAATTCAGCAATGAGAAAGGGTTTTCGCTCCTGAAAGACAGCGGAACGCAAGGGGGAAAATAGCCTATTTGCTCCTTCTTGAAAAGGAAAGAATGCTGTCCACAGGATGTCATCAGAATGTCCTCAGGCTATCATCAGGCTTCCTGCTTTTGCCGGCATGGCCGGCTTTTTTGCAGGCGTTATTTGACAAGTCAGATATGTGATCCTATTTCTACAGGGCCGGCAGTGCGGTTATGCCGGGGCAGGGGACCTGTCCTCATGCGCCCCCGCAAAACGCCTTCCTGCCTGCATGTGCAAAATTGCCTATATTTGAGGCGATATCCAAGGAGACAGAGCTTGATTACCCTGACAGAGAAAGCCCGGGCCGCTATTGCCGACTTCCTGAAAAACAAGCCTGCAGCCCCCATCCGCATCTATCCCCGGAAGGACCACGCAGGCGGCGTTGCCCTGGCGCTGGCCCTGGATACGATCCATGAGGATACGGATGAAGTCACGGAGTGCCATGGCTTTACCTTCTGCATGAACAGCGATCTCAAGCGCATGGTCCAGCATGTTACCATTGACAGGGGAACCATGGGCTTTGCCTGCACGCCCCTTGTGCCCCTGCCTGACCTGAAAAAGGCCGGCAGCAGCTGTTCGCCCTCAGGATGCACCGGCTCCTGTTCGTCCTGCCACTAGATTTTTGCAGTCTTTAATCCTGTTTCCTGCTGTCATGCCTGGCACGGGATACGGCCCTATAACATCAGCACCCATAAGGAAGTATTCATGATTACAATCAGCGATGCCGCCCAGAAAGAACTGGACGCCTTTTTTGACGCTAACCAGGATGCCCCCAAATCCGTCCGCATTTTTCTGGCCCCTGGCGGCTGCTGCGGTCCTGCCCTGAACATGGCCCTGGATCCGGCTACTGAGACGGATGTCCAGGAAGAAATCAATGGCGTAGTGTACTGCATGGCCAAGGCCCTGGCCGAAATGACAGGCGCAGTCAGCGTAGACATCAGCTACATGGGCTTCACCATTACCCCCGAGAATCCCCTGCCCAGCTCCGGCGGCGGCTGCAGCTGCTCCGGCGGCTGCGGTGGCGGCTGCGGCGGTGGCGAAGGCGGCAGCTGCTGCGGCTAAGCCCTGAAAATCTGTACTGCTATTTTTCAGCAGATCTATGTTTTTAGTCCTGGCGGCACGCTCTTTGTCAGAGAGCCTGCCGTACCAGGCACGGGACAAGGCTGGAAAAGGCAGCAATGTTTGCTTTTTAAGCCCCAGTCTGCCTTCCCGGCCTTGTCAAAAGGACAGCCAGGGAGGCAGAAAGCGGGCTGACATACAGCAGGAAAGGCCGGGCAACCGGCTTTTTTTCTGTTTTGGACACAACAATACCAGACACAGGGCATGATTCCGGGGGATGTATGCAGGCACTGGAATTTTTACAGGGCACAAAGGCCTCTCTCAGCCTGAACAGGGCCGGCCTGGCCACCAGGGCAAGGCTGGCAGGGCAGATTGTCGCATCCGGCAGGACTGCCGTCCTGGTAGCAAAGGACAGGACGGCTTTCAGCCAGCTCCAGGCCCTGGCCCATCTCTATACGCCGTCCCTTTCCTGCGAGGATGCCAAGCCCGGACAGCCTGCCTGGGAGCAGGATGTGGTCCTTCTGCCCCAGGGGCTTTTGGTCCGTGACGACAGCCTTGACTGGGGGCAGAGGCTCTCGGCCCTGTATGCCCTCTCAAAGCCCGGGCCGCATCTTGTGGTGGCCAGCGTGGAAAGCCTGCTTGTGCGCTGGCCTGCCAGAAATTTCTTTCTTCAGGGCTCGATTAATCTTGAAAAAGGGGCGGACCTGGATCAGGAACTTCTCTTAGAACAGCTCGTCTCCTTTGGCTATACAAGGACGCCCTTTGTGGCCAGGGCCGGCGAGATGGCCAGGCGCGGCGACATAGTGGACATCTTTGCCCCAGGCCTGAAATTCCCGCTGCGCCTTGAGTTTTTCGGCGATACGCTGGAAGACATGCGCCTTTTTGATGCCGACAGCCAGCGCTCCGTGGACCACCTTGATTCCATGACGGTTTTGCCGGCAAAGCCGTACTTCCAGCATGCAGACGGCCTTCATGCCATGCATGACAGGGTAGAGGCCCTGCTGAAGGACGGCGTTATCAGCGAGGACATTGCCTACGACTGCGTCAAGGCTCTTGACCAGGGAGGCAGCACGCTTCTTCCAGGCAGCGTCCTTGAAGGCTGCACGGAGCTGTGCGACTGGCTTCCTTGCGACAGCGTCTATCTCTGTGACGGCAGGCAGGATACAAAGGAAAGCTTCCTTGAGTGCGCAGCAGAGCTTGGCGGGCGGTTGTACAGCGATGCGGCCCCTGTTTTGCAGAGCACAGATTTGTGCCTGCGCAAAGCTGATGCCCTGCCCTGGGAAGGCATACGGGAAAGCAGGGCTATTTATGCCGAGCCCCTGGTTGTCGGGATCGAGGAAGAGGGGCTCTGCCTGCAGGAGCGAGCCATTCGTTCCTTCCAGGAACTGTTTCCTGCCTCCGATGCCATGGACAGGCCCTGGCAGCATGTGAGCAGCCTGATCAGGGAGTGGACCAAGACAAAGTCGCAGCTTCTGCTGAGCTTTCCGTCTGCCCGTTCCAGGCAGCGCTTCCTTAAATTGGCAGAGCAGGACGGCATTGCCTGCAGGCTGCGCTATGATCCGGCTGAACCAGGCCTGTATGCCCTGATATCCCAGTTCAGGAGCGGTGCAGAGCTTGTCTGGGACAATTCCGGCATCCTGGGCGAAAAGGTGCTCTTCCCCAGGGCTGAAAAAACACAGCGTGTCTCTGCCCGCGCCTTCAAGGGCATGGATTCCTTTGAGGACATAGCCGAGGGCGAGCTCCTGGTTCACAGGGATTACGGCATAGGGCGCTACCTGGGGCTCAAGTCCGTTGAAACAAACGGCGTCAGCCATGATTTCCTGCTCATGGAGTACCAGGGGCATGACATGCTCTATGTGCCAGTGGACAGGCTGGACCTTGTGCAGCGCTTCCGGTCCACCGAGGGCAGCGCTGGAGTATCAGGGGCATGACATGCTCTATGTGCCTGTGGACAGGCTGGACCTTGTACAGCGCTTCCGCTCCACAGAGGGCAGTGCGGCTCCTTCCCTGGACAGGCTGGGAACTGTGGCCTGGAACAACTGCCGCGACCGCGCCCGCAAGGCAGTGGAAAAAATCGCTGCCGACCTCATAGAGATGTATGCCTACCGCAAGGTTGCCAAGGGCTATCACTATGCCCCCTGCGACGAGCTCTACCATGAATTTGAAGCCAGCTTCCCCTATGAGGAAACGCCTGACCAGGCCAAGGCCATAGAAGACATCCTGGCCGACATGGACAAGAACGTGCCCATGGACAGGCTGGTGTGCGGCGACGTGGGCTTTGGCAAGACAGAAGTGGCCATGCGCGCCGCTTTCAGGGCAGCCACCAACGGCCGCCAGGTGGCGCTGCTCTGCCCGACCACGGTGCTTGCCGAGCAGCATTACCAGACATTCAGGGCCCGCATGAACGGCTTTCCCGTCCGTGTCGGGCTTTTGTCGCGCTTTGTGTCCCCTGCAAAGCAGCGTGCCACTCTTGAGGCGGCAGAGCGCGGGGAAATAGACATCCTTATCGGAACGCACAGGATCTTGTCGCAGGATGTTGTCCTGCCCAACCTAGGGCTGCTCATCCTTGACGAGGAACAGCGCTTTGGCGTGCGCCACAAGGAAGCCATGAAGGAGATGCGCAAAAATGTGGACGTGCTGACGCTGACGGCAACGCCCATTCCCAGGACGCTGCAGCTGTCCATGTCCGGCATCAGGGACCTGTCGCTTATTGAGACGCCGCCCAGGGAGCGCATCCCGGTGCAGACGGCTGTCATTGAGCGCGACGACAAGCTTTTGAAAGAGGTGCTGCAACGGGAGCTGGACAGAAACGGGCAGGTCTTCTGGGTCTACAACAGGGTCCAGGGCCTTCTCAATGTGCGCGACTATGTCCAGGGTCTTGTTCCGGAGGCACGCGTGGCTGTCGCCCACGGCCAGATGAATGAGAACGAGGTCGAGGACGCCATGCGCAAGTTCTGGCACGGTGAAGTGGACGTGCTGGTATGCACTTCCATCGTGGAGTCCGGCCTTGACTTCCCTGGAGCCAATACGCTCATTGTGGACCAGGCGCAGCAGTTCGGCCTGGGCCAGCTCTACCAGCTGCGAGGCCGCGTAGGCCGCAGCGACAGGCAGGCCTTTGCCTATTTTGTCGTGCCGGACGTGACCCATATGACGGACATTGCAGAGGAGCGGCTGCGCATCCTTCAGGACATGGATTTTCTTGGCGCAGGCTTCCGCGTGGCCATGGAAGATTTGCGCCTGAGGGGTGCAGGCAATATTCTGGGCGAGGCGCAGACAGGCCAGATGACAAGGGTAGGGCTTGACCTTTATCTTGAGATGCTTGAGCAGGCTGTTGAGCGCCTGAAGGGCACAGGGCCTGAGAAGGACCTGACCTGCGAAATAAACATCGGCATTGCCGCCCGCATACCCACTTTCTATATTACGGACAGCCAGGAGAGGCTGCGCCAGTACAGGGCTCTGACGTCTGCTGCCAGCGGCAGCGAGCGCGAGCGCATAGCCCTGGAACTGAAGGACCGCTTCGGCGCTTTTCCGGAGGATTTTCAGACCTTCCTGGCTGTGCTTGACTTCAAGCAGTTTCTGGGATCCATCCAGGTTGAAAAGGCGGATCTTGCTGCCAGCCGCATCAAGCTGAGCTGGGCAGAGGGCCAGAATGCCGTGGACCCGATAAAGATTATCGGCCTGATGCAGCAGACGCCCGGTGCGCAGATGGTTCCGCCGGCAACGCTGATCCTCCCCGTGGACAAGGACAGGCCCTACTGCGATGTCTTAAGCGATATGCGCTCCGTGCTTGAAGGGCTGCGCCTTGAGAAAACAGAGGACGGTGACCAGGCCAGGGAGGCCGTGGTGCTGATTTCCCATGCCACGGCCCGGGCCGGCACAACAGGCGCACCCAGGGATCTGCGCAAGGCGCGCTCCTTCAGCGTGTCCGGGAAAAAGAAGGCCGGCCGCTAGCCTTCTGCCCCTGC